>DATGLU010000800.1:0-5442 GCA_035294045.1 Roseiarcus sp.
GACGATGTGGCCAGCGCGCCGCGCGACCAGCGGGCATTGCGCCGAGGGGTCGCCGGCGACGTGATCGTCTTCAAAATCGCCGGCGCTGCGGCCGAGAAGGGCTTGCCGCTCGACGAGGTGGAGCGATGCACGCGCCGCGCCAATGAGCGCACCCTATCGTTCGGGGTCGCCTTCAGCGGCTGCACGCTGCCGGGCGCCCGCGAGCCGCTCTTTGCCGTCCCGGCCGGTCGCATGGCGATCGGATTGGGCATTCATGGCGAGCCGGGCGTCGCCGAAGCGTCGATCCTGTCGGCCGCCGAACTCGCCAAGATGCTGGTCGATCGGCTGCTCGAAGAGCGGCCGGAGCCCGCCGGAAACCGCGTCGCCGCGCTGCTCAACGGGCTCGGATGCGTCAAATACGAAGAGCTGTTCGTACTCTGGACGCATGTCGAGAAGCTTTTGCATACCGCCGGCTTGACGCCGGTCGCGCCGGAAGTCGGGGAGTTCGTCACCAGTCTCGACATGGCCGGCTGCTCCTTGACGTTGACCTTTCTCGACGAAGAGCTTGAGGATTTCTGGTTGGCGCCGGCGGATACGCCGGCGTTTCGGCGCGGCGCGATCATCGCAGCCGAACCCGCGCCGCCGATCGCGACGCAGAGCGAGCGCGAAGCGCCGATTCCGCCGGCAAGCGAGGCGTCGCGAGCGAGCGGGCGATGCGTCGCCGCTTTATTCGGCCGCATCGCGGACGCGATGTGGCAGGCCGAGGAGCAATTGGGGCGAATGGACGCCTTGGCGGGCGACGGCGATCACGGGCAGGCGATGAGCCGCGGGTCCGCGGCGGCGAAGGAGGCGGCGGAACGGGCCTGCGCCGCGGGAGCAGGCGCTGCGACCGTTTTGGCGCGCGCGGGCGACGCCTGGGCCGATCGCGCCGGCGGCGCCTCAGGCGCGCTCTGGGGCGCACTATTGCGCGCCTGGAGCGGCGCTCTCGCTGACAACGAGCCGATCGTCCTCGAACGGCTTGCCGCCGGCGCTCTGGCCGCGCGCGAGACCGTCGCGCGGCTCGGCGGCGCAAAGATCGGCGACAAGACCCTGCTCGACGCGCTCGATCCCTTCGCGACGGCGCTGGCGCAGGAGGCCCGGTCGGGACGGCCGCTCCCGACGGCTTGGCGCAACGCCGCCATGGCGGCGCGGCAGGCGGGGGAGGAGACGGCGCGATTGACGCCCAAGCTGGGCCGCGCGCGGCTGCACGGCGCGCGGAGCCTCGGTCATCCCGACGCCGGCGCGCTGTCGCTGGCGCTCTGCGCCGAGGCCGCCGCGGCTTTTCTGGAAACGGGCTGACCTAAAGCTTTGCGCTTCCTGGCGCGTCGACGCTCGCGACGGGCAGCAAAATACGCGCTGCCCCAAGGTACGATCGAGCTTTTCGCTTTCCGTCGCGTCTTGAACGCGCTGATCCGGATCAGCGCTCCTTGCTCGCGCGATCGGGGAGCGGGCGCGCTTTCTCGCGCCTCAGAATCGACTCTAAAAAACTGATGTTATTTTCCAATTTCCAAGTTTCTCGGGGCGTGACGTCGAGCTTTCCCTCATAGATCGTCATGCTTCTGGATTTCAGCGCGGCAAGCAGACGTTTCAGTCCAGCCAATTCGTCTTGGGGAGAGTCCATCCGCTGCTCCCTCGCTAGGAGACCGGCAAGACGAAAGCTCGCCATCGCGGCAAGCGGTCGGGCGAGGCTGGCGCTTCTGCATTCGGCCCACTTTGAGCAATGCAGACCATTCCGCGCGAAGCACCAAGCAAGCTCCAGAGCAAGGCGGGCATGGTGACGTCCTAGGATGGACAAGCCGCACGACTCACGCGCGTCAGTCTATCACAATTCAAGTCGAGGCGCAGATTTGCGATGAGGAGGAAGCGCGGCCCCGCCAATTCTGGAGAGTACGTCGCCGGTTGCGCTCCTCGGCGCGGCTTACCATTGGCGGCGAGCCAGGCGTTCGCGTTGCGCCAAATTGATACGACGGCCCTGGCTCGGCGCTTGCAGAAAAGCGGGCGCGGCGCGCGGGTTGAGTTTCGCGCCGCAGGGATCGGCCCCGTCATCCTTTCCAGGCGGGGCCGATTTCGTCTTAGCGGCGGCCCGCCCTTCGATCCAGCTCCGGACGGCGCTGCCCGGCTATAGACGACCTCGCGAGGCATTCACCTCGCCGGAGAGGGGTTGAGATTAATCTCTTTTAGCCGGATGTGGTTTCGGGAATTGCCAGGCCTCAGACCTTCCGCTTCCGGGCGCGTTTAGCGCGGGTGGTGGTCTTCCGGGCGTTTTTCTTTTTCGATGCCGCCTTTGCGGTCCTCTTGGCGGCGCTCTTACGCCGCGCCGGTTTTCTCTCCGCCTGGGCTTCATAGGCGGCGCGGGTCTGGAGTTCGTCGATCGAGACGGGCCTGCCCGTGGCGGCTTCGGTGATAGCCAGCTTTTGCCGGTTGGCGGCGATCTGCAAGCTGACCACTTCCATTGCCTCGCGCGCCGTTTCCCGGTTGAGGGAAAGGATGCTGCTCTGGGCCTGCCAACGGATCGAATACAAGGCGTTTCCTCGTTCTGCACGGGGCGAGCCTTGCGCTACGCGCATCGGCCCGTCTGTCCAAGGATCGCTCTTTTTGGCGTTATTGGCCAGCTAGAGCAGCCCGTCGGCCTTCAGGGCTGTCGTCAGGCGCCGCTGCGCCGCGGCAAGGTCGAGATGGGTCGCGCGGCCGCGGCCGGCATTGGCGAGGGCGTCCGAGGCGAGATCCCAATGCTCTGCGGTTCGGCGGGAATCTGGCAGCGACGAAATAAAATCAATCGCGTCTTGGATCGTTTCGATCCGGCGGCCGTCCTTCAATACCAGCGCCGACTGAAGCTGGCGGGTCCACATAAGCTCCCAACGCGCGGGGGGAGAAAAGGCTCCGCGGAGCGCCGGACGCCGGTCCCTTTGGGCGCTCGCCGCAGGCCCGGGGGGCTGTTCAGATGTGTCGAAATTTCAGGGCGTTAAAAGCGTGGCGGTCATTTTCGCGCCCGAATCCGGGCAAGGCGCGCGATGGCCTCTATCCACCGGTCAACGCGCCGGAGCGCTTCGTCGCCGGCGCGCGCCCCAGCCGCTTCGCTTTGATCGGACGGAGGCGCGGCCTCCAGCGCCAATGCGTCGCGCTGGCCGGGCGCGTCGTTGTTTCCGATTTCGACCAGACCGAGCAGCCGGTCGCGAGCGCACTGTGCTTCAAGAGCAGCGGTTTCTTGCGCCGCGCAAGCCGTACTCAACCATGACGGCTTGCCGCTTTCGCTTGCCGCGAATGCTACTTCCAGGCCGCTCGCCGCCACTTCATAGGCTTGAGCTGCGTATTGCTGGTTTCGGATGCAGGCGTGCTCTCTCCGCCACCGAGTTGAAGCGTCCATATCCGCGATCGCGTTTGGCCACACCTTCGCCCGGCAGGATGAGCCAGCCTGGTTTCTATTCGATTAAAAGGCCGCGCTTGGTCCATTCTCGCGAAATTACAAGCGCCTGTTAGGACGGGTCAGCGAAACGCTTAGCCAATGCTGTCGACAGCGCTTCCCTGCGAGGATGCGCCGAACGCGAAGGTCGCGCTATAGTGGAGGGGCAAAGCGAGAGCCGCCATGATTCCCTTCCTTTTCCTCGCCGTGATCGCCGGCGCGGTTCCGAATTACGACATCGAGAGCCTGTGTAAATCGGCCGGCGCGGCCAGCGGCAGCGTCAGTCCCGTCGCCGGGTGCATCGCTGACGAGAAGGCGGCCAAGGAGAGGCTGATCAAGGCGTGGCCGCATTACCCCATATCGGCTCGCCGAGACTGCGCGGCCGATCTCCCGCTCGATATCGGGAAGAGCTATGTGGAGATGGAGACCTGCTTTCAAATGCAGGAATGGAAGGCCCATCTCGACGATATCGGCGGCGCGCATGTGCCGGGCGCGCATGGGCCGCAGCTTCGCTAGACGCTGATTTCGGGCGCGATCCGCCCGAACCCCGCAACGCCGCGTTTCGGGCCTTTGCCCGACAATCGGCGCGGTTAACGCATGCCCAAAATGGATTAACCCTAATACGTTGATTTTAAAGTTTTAATACTCTTTTAAGCTATTGAGAGGTTGCGGCGAACCAGGAGCCGGCGCGGGCAGCGCCGAGCGCGACATTTAAGGTCGAAACGATGACCGATTCGAGTGAAGATTTCGTCGCCCAACAGGGTTCTTCGCGCGCCGCTTTTTGGCGCAATTGGCGTGAAGTCGTTCTCAGCCGAAGCGGGCCTCAGGTCACGCCGATCGCGCCGATGCCGCCGATCGCGCCCGAGCAAGCGCCGGCGACGGATCTCGATTATTTGGCTCACCTCGCCGAGGGCGTTCGCGAGCGTTGCCTCGACGTCATTACGAGAGCGGACCAACTTGCGGCGCTGCGGCAGGATCTGGTCGGCGTCTTCGCCGAGGTCGGCAAGATTCTGAAAGAGACGGAAGGGACAAGCTCCGCGCTGATCCATCGCACCGCGCTTCTCGCCCACGAGGAGGAGGAGCACGAAAATCTCAAAGGGCTCTACCATGCCTTGAAAGACGAGAGTCAGCGGCACGCCCATGAGAACGCGTTGCTCCGCGCGGAAATCGAGCGCTCCGGCGATCTGGTTTCGGCGCGCGAAGCAAGAATTCAGGCGCTCGAGGAAGATCTCGCCAAAGCGCGCGAGGAGATCGAGCAGCTCCGCAAGGCCTTGGAGCAGGGAGAGGCGGCGCGTATCGCGACGGCCGAAAAGCTCGACGAGGCGGTACGCGACCTGGCCCGGCAAGAAGAAACGATTTCCGCGCATATCGCCCAAATCGCCGAGCTCAGCGATCGAAACTCGATCGCCGAGCTTCGGTCCGCCGCGTCGGAGAATAGTCTTCTCGAAAGCCAGAGCCTCGCCAAGCGGTTGCGGGATTCTTTGATCGAAAGCCAACAGGAAGCCGCAGGTCTCGCGCTCAAGCTCGAGACGGCCACCGGCGAGATCGCCAGGCTCCAGACCAAGATCAAGGACGCAGACTCCGCCCTGGTCGCCGCCAAAGTCGCTCAGCAGGTCGCCGAAACGGTCTGGCGGGAACGAGATCAAAGGACCGGCGATGAAATCGAGCGTCTGAACAAAGTCGCGAGCGCTGAGCAAGCGCGCGCGGAAGCCGGCGACGCCCAACTCGCCGCCGCGCGCGCGGAATTGCAAGAAGCCGCCGCCAAGTTGCGGATGAAGGAGCGCGAGGCGGAGCATCTCGGCGGAAGAATTGCGCCGCTTGAACAGCGGATCAAAAGCGCGACCGATGAAATCGCAGCGCTCAATGAGAAGCTCGCCGAGGGCGAAAGGTCGCGCGCCGCGCTTGCCGATCGCGCTCAGGCGATCGTCCGGGCGATGAGCGATCTGAAGGCGAAGCTCGAAGTCGCAGAGGAGCGAGCGCAGCAATATGAAAGCCGCCTCGCTTCCGATGCGGTCGGCGCAGCG
>DATGLU010000801.1:0-3952 GCA_035294045.1 Roseiarcus sp.
GACCGCTTCCGCGAGCTTCTCGGCAGACTCGGACTGCGCCAACCGCTCAGCGGCATCGCCACCAGTCCGGAAAAGGCCCGCGCCATCGCCGACGAGATCGGTTATCCGATCCTGATCCGGCCTTCCTACGTGCTCGGCGGCCGCGCCATGGAGATCGTGCACGACGCCGCCCAGCTCGACCGCTACGTCGACCGCCTCGCCGCCGATCTCGATCGGCCGTCGGAGTTCGTGGTCTCGGAAAAGCGGCCGCTGCTCATCGACCGCTATCTGACCGATGCCGTGGAGGTCGATGTCGATTGTCTCGCCGACGGCA
Organism: Roseiarcus sp.; assembly: GCA_035294045.1. Lineage (GTDB taxonomy): Bacteria > Pseudomonadota > Alphaproteobacteria > Rhizobiales > Beijerinckiaceae > Roseiarcus. Next base: position 314 of record DATGLU010000801.1, read on the forward strand.
TCGACAGCTACATCGCCGGGATCATGGAGCACATCGAGGAAGCCGGCATCCATTCCGGCGACTCCGCCTGCTCGCTGCCGCCGCACAATCTTTCCGCGGCGGCGATCGCCGAGATCGAGCGCCAGACGCGCGCGCTCGCCATGGCGCTCAAGGTCGGCGGCCTCATGAACGTGCAGTACGCCATCAAGGACGGCGACATCTACGTGCTCGAGGTCAATCCCCGGGCCTCGCGCACGGTGCCGTTCGTCGCCAAGGTGACCGGAGTGGCGGCGGCCAAGATCGCGGCGCGGGTCATGGCTGGCGAAAAGCTGAAAAGCTTCGCATTGCAGCCGCAGAGCTTCGAATTCGCCGCCGCCCGCCACGTGGGCGTGAAAGAAGCGGTGTTTCCGTTCGCGCGCTTCGGCGACAAGGTGGATACCGTGCTCGGCCCGGAGATGAAATCGACCGGCGAGGTCATGGGCATCGACCGCGACTACAACGTCGCCTTCGTCAAGAGTCAGCTTGGCGGCGGCGCGCGGCTGCCGAAGACCGGCACGGTTTTCGTCTCGGTCAAAGACGCCGACAAGCCGCGCATCGTCGAGACCGTCCGTTTGCTCGCCCGCCTCGGTTTTCGCGTGCTGGCCACCTCGGCGACGCAGCGCTACCTGGCCGACCACGGCGTCTCGGCGATCAAAATCAACAAAGTGGCCGAAGGCCGGCCGCACATCGTCGACGCCATCAAGAACGGCGAAGTCCAGCTCGTCTTCAACACCACGGAAGGGGCGACCGCGCTTGCCGACAGCCGATCGCTGCGGCGGGCGGCCCTCTTGCATAAAGTGCCGTACTACACCACTCTCTCAGGGGCCGTCGCGGCAGCGCAGGGCATCAAGGCTTACCTCGGGGGTGACCTCGAGGTGTGTGCATTGCAAAACTATTTTGCAGCCTCCGATCGAGCGTCGGACCAGCGAAAGCGACGGCACGTGTAGAGCAGGATTTGGTCGCGAGGCCGGACACCCGTTCGGTCCGCGTCCTCAATTTTGCCTGTGCGGGTATGGAGGTTTGAGACCGATGGAAAAAATTCCGATGACCGCGGAGGGTTATGCGGCGCTTGAATCCGAACTCAAGCATTGCCAGCAGGTCGAGCGGCCCCGCATCATTCAGCAGATTACCGACGCGCGAACCCATGGCGACTTGTCGGAAAACGCCGAATATCACGCCGCCAAGGAATCGCAGTCGCTCAACGAGGGTCGCATCGCCGAGCTGGAGGACAAGCTGGCCAGAGCGGAAGTTATTGACGTATCGAAGCTTTCCGGTGACACGATCACCTTCGGCGCGACCGTGACGCTGATCGACGAGGACACCGACAAGAAGACCGTGTGGCAGATTGTCGGCGAGCCCGAAGCGGACGCCAAGAAAGGCAAGATCTCCATCACCTCGCCGCTGGCGCGCGCGCTCGTCGGCAAAAAGAAGGGCGTCCAGATCGAGGTGGTCACGCCCGGCGGCGCCAAGGCGTACGAAATCGTCAAGGTCGAGTGGAAATAGCGGGGCCTCGCCGACGTCCGCCTGCAGCGGCGGCGGGCCTTGGGTGCCTTGCGCCGGGATAGACGGCGCCGCTCACCGAAGGGGACGGCGCCGGCGACCGGGTTGCGCGTCTTGCATAGCTCCTGAAAACTCCTAGATTCCGGATGCATGGCTGCTTCTCGAGACCCTGATCGGTCGCAGGTTCTTGGGTTCCCGAGAGGCCGATCCCACGCCTCAGGGGATGAATGAGCCGGTGACAAAAGCCACCCACGCCAAACTCGTCATCATCGGATCGGGGCCTGCGGGTTACACGGCCGCGATCTACGCCGCACGCGCCATGCTCGATCCCATCCTGATCCAAGGAGTCGAGCCCGGCGGCCAGCTCACCGTGACCACGGACGTCGAGAACTATCCCGGTTTCGCCGACGTGATCCAGGGACCCTGGCTCATGGAGCAGATGCGCAAGCAGGCGGCCCACGTCGGCGCCAAGCTCGTCGCTGACCACGTCAAGACGATCGATCTCGCCAAGCGTCCGTTCCGCCTGGAATGCGAGTCGGGCGATGCCTATTCGGCAGACGCCTTGATTCTGGCGACCGGCGCGCAAGCGCGCTGGCTCGACCTTCCCTCGGAGCAGAAATTCCGCGGCTATGGCGTCTCGGCCTGCGCCACCTGCGACGGCTTCTTTTTTCGCGGCAAAGAGGTGCTGGTGATCGGAGGGGGCAACACCGCCGTTGAGGAGGCTTTGTTCCTGACCAATTTCGCCAGCCGCGTCACGTTGGTGCATCGGCGCGATCGGTTGCGGGCCGAGCGTATTCTGCAGGAACGGCTGTACCAGAATCCGAAAATCTCGGTGTTGTGGAACACCGTGCTCGCTGACGTCATCGGCGAGGAGAACCCGCTCAAGGTCAAGGCCGCACTGCTCCGCAACGTCAAGACCGGGGAAATCACCGAACAGCCGATCGACGGCATCTTCATCGCCATCGGGCATACGCCGGCGACCGCGCTGGTGGCGGGTCAGGTGGAGATGAAGCCGTCCGGCTACATCAAGACGGCAGCGCATTCGACCGCGACCTCGGTCCCCGGCCTGTTCGCCGCCGGCGACGTGGCCGACGATGTCTACCGGCAGGCGGTCACCGCGGCGGGGCTCGGCTGCATGGCGGCGCTGGAAGCGGAAAAATTCCTCGCGGCACATGGCGAGGCCGAGCCGCGTCTGGCGGCGGAATGATTTTCATCTCCCGCCGCGGGCGGCGGGAGGGCCGATTGCGCAGCGGTCGCGGTGTGCGGAGCGGTTGCTGCTTTGAATAACGAATGACCTCTCGCCGCGCCCTTCGGGAAGCGGAATAGAGGAAAAGGTGTTCGAAATGGATTGGGACAAGCTCAAGGTCTTTCACGCCGCCGCCGAAGCCGGCAGCTTCACCCATGCCGGCGAGCAACTCGGACTGTCGCAGTCGGCGGTCTCGCGTCAGGTCAGCGCGCTCGAACAGGAGCTCGCCGTATCGCTCTTTCACCGGCACGCGCGCGGCTTGATCCTGACCGAGCAGGGCGATCTGCTGTTTCGCACGGCCCACGACGTGTTCATGAAACTTGAAGCCGCGCGCGCCAAACTGACCGACAGCCGCGAGCGACCGAACGGCGATCTGCGGGTGACGACGACGCCCGGCATCGGGGTGCATTGGCTCACGCCGCGGCTCGGCGAGTTCATCGACCTCTATCCGGAAGTTCACGTCACCCTGCTCACCACGGAGGAGGAACTCGATCTCGCGATGCGCGAGGCGGACGTCGCCATCCGCCTGCGCCAGCCGACGCAGCCGGACCTCATCCAGCGCAAGCTGTTTTCCGTGCACTTTCATGTCTACGCCGCACCGGAATACCTTAAGCGTTTCGGCACGCCGCGGACTTTCGAGGAGCTTGACAACCACCGCGTGCTGATGCTCGGCGGCAACGTCCCGCAATACCTGCAGCGTTCGCTCTACCTCACCCGGGCGTCGCGCGACGGCAAGGGTCCGCGGACCGCCCATCTCGTCGTCAACAACATTCTCGGTATCCTGCGCGCTTGTCAGTGCGGCATCGGCATCGCCATCCTGCCCGACTATCTGGCCGACGGAGAAGGCGGGCTGGTGCAACTGTTTTCCGACGCCG
>DATGLU010000802.1:0-3703 GCA_035294045.1 Roseiarcus sp.
TCGCGATGCATGATCTCGTTGCCCGCGCAGATCGAGCCGGTTTCAAGGAAATTCTCCTCGCCGTCGGCGCCGGTGACGAAGCCGCCCGCCTCGCGAATCAACAGCGCGCCCGCCGCGATGTCCCAGGAATTGAGGCCGCGCTCCCAGAAGGCGTCGAACAGGCCGGCCGCGACATAGGCGAGGTCGAGCGCCGCGCAGCCCATCCGGCGAATATTGACGACCTTGGTCATGACCACGGCGAGCTCAGCCTTGAAGCGCGGATGCTGCGCCGCCTTGCCGAGATGGGGCACGCCGCAGCCGATCAGCGCCTGCGACAGTTCGCGGCGGCCGGCGACGCGCAGGCGGCGATTGCCGCCGAACGCGCCCTGGCCCTTCTCGGTCACGTACATGTCGTCGGTCGCCGGATTGTAGATGACGCCGGCGACGATCTGGCCCTCCCGCTCCAGCGCGATCGAGACCGCGAACATCGGGATGGCGTGGAGGAAATTGGTCGTCGCGTCGAGCGGATCGATATGCCAGGTATGGGTCTTGTCCGAGCCTTCGACGCGCCCGCTCTCCTCCATCACGAAGCCGTAGCCCGGCCGCGCCTTGGACAATTCCTCGAACAGGAGTTTCTCGGCCTTTTTGTCGGCGAGGCTGACGAAATCGCCCGGCCCTTTCATCGAGACCTGCAGATTGCCGACCTCGCCGAAATCGCGCTTCAAGCCGCGGCCGGCCTTGATCGCCGCGCTCGTCATCACATTCATCAAGGCGGAGCGGATCATCGCGTCGTCCCATCGGCGTTTCGGCCGCGGCCGCGACCCCTTGAAGGGCTCATCTGCCCGCCGCGTCCGGCAAGGTCAAGCGCGGCGGCGGTTGCGCGCCGCGGGCCGCCATAGGATGGTGGCGCGATGAAAAGCGATATCGAAATCGCTCAAGCCGCCAAGCTCGAAGCGATCGGGGCCGTCGCCGCCAAGCTCGGCGTCCCGGAAGCGGCGCTTCATCTCTATGGCCGGCGCATCGCCAAGATCGATTTCGATTTTCTCGAGTCTCTCGCCGACCGGCCCGACGGTAAGCTGATCCTGGTTACGGCGATCAATCCGACGCCGGCCGGCGAGGGCAAAACCACGACGACGGTCGGCCTCGGCGACGCGCTGAACCTTATCGGCAAGCGCGCGGCGATCTGCCTACGCGAGCCGTCGATGGGCCCGGTTTTCGGCCAGAAGGGCGGCGCGACCGGCGGCGGACGAGCGCAAGTCGCGCCGATGGTCGACATCAACCTGCATTTCACCGGCGATTTCCACGCCATCGCCGCCGCCAACAATCTGCTGGCGGCGATGATCGACAATCACATTCATTGGGGCAATGAGCTCGGCATCGATCCGCGCCGCATCGTCTGGCGGCGCGCGCTCGACGTGAACGATCGCGCCCTGCGCCAGACGATCGCCGGTCTTGGCGGACCGGCCAATGGCTATCCGCGCGAGGACGGGTTCGACATCGTCGTCGCCTCCGAGGCGATGGCCGTCTTCTGCCTGGCGACGAATCTCGAAGACCTGCAAAAGCGGCTCGGCCGGATGGTCGTCGCCTATACGCGGGACAAAAAGCCGGTCATCGCCGACGATCTCCAGGCGACCGGCGCGATGGCCGTCCTGCTCAAGGACGCGCTGCGGCCGAACCTGGTGCAGACTTTGGAAGGCTCCCCGGCTTTCGTCCATGGCGGGCCGTTCGCCAATATCGCCCATGGCTGCAATTCCGTGATCGCCACCAAGGCGGCGCTCAAGCTCGCCGATTACGTGGCGACCGAAGCCGGCTTCGGCGCCGATCTCGGAGCCGAGAAATTCTTCGACATCAAATGCCGGCAGGCAGGCTTGAAGCCCGCCGCGGCGGTGATCGTGGCGAGCGTCCGCGCCTTGAAAATGAATGGCGGCGTCGGCCGCGACGCGCTGGCGGCGGAGAATCTCGCCGCGCTCGAATCAGGTCTCGCCAATCTCGGCCGCCACGTCGCCAATATGCGCAAATTCGGCGTGCCGATCGCCGTCGCGATCAATCATTTCGCGACTGACACGGAGGCCGAACTCGCTCTGCTCCAAACGGCCGCGCGGGAGCGGTTTGGCGTCGAGGCGATCGTCTGCCGCCATTGGGCCGAGGGCGGCAAAGGCGCCGCGGCGCTCGCCCGCCATGTCGTCGCGCTTGCCGATCGCGGCGCCGCGGATTTCGCGCCGCTCTATCCGGACGATCTGCCGCTCTGGGACAAGATGAAACGGATCGCGGTCGAGATTTACGGCGCGAGCGACATTTCGGCCAATGCGGCGGCGCGTCGGCAATTTGCCGATCTCGAAGCCGCCGGCTATGGCCGCCTGCCGATCTGCGTCGCCAAGACGCCCTATTCCTTCTCGGCCGATCCCGGCTTGCTCGGCGCGCCGAGCGGCCATGTCCCGCCGATCCGCGAATTGCGCCTGCGCGCCGGCGCCGGCTTCGTCGTGGCGATCGTCGGCGACATCATGACCATGCCCGGCCTGCCGCGCCGGCCGGGCGCGGAAAAGATCGGCCTTGCCGGCGGCATGGTCCAGGGCCTCTCCTGATCCTGCCCGCGCCGCCCGTCTCGCTTCGGCCCGGCGAATTGGCTATAGATCGGCCGGGCCGAGCCAGGGGCGCTTGGGTGCGATGAACGTGCATTTCCTGTTGAATCGCGCCAAGCGCTCCGCGGTCATGGCGCATGACCTCGCGACCACGCCGCTGGCGATCGCGCTCGCCCTCTATTTAAGCTTCCCGGCCAACGCCCGCCTCCATACCGAAGCGCTGGCCTGGATCGTTCCGCTTTTCACGGTCTATGCCGGCTTAGTCTTCCGCTTCTTCCGGCTTTACGAAGCGAAATGGCGCTTCGCCTCGCTGCCCGACCTCTTCAACATTTTCCGCGCCGCGAGCACGCTGGCGCTCTCGCTGCTCGTCGTCGATCTCGCCATCGTCGCGCGCGGGGTCGCCGACGGCTTCGTCTTCGGCGAGAAGGTCTGCTTTCTCTACTGGGTCCTGCAGCTCATGCTGCTCGGCGGCCCGCGCATCGCCTATCGCTATTGGCGCTATGTCCAGGCGCGGCGGGCCGGGCGGCGCGAGCGCGCGCCGTCGATCCTCGTCCTCGGCCGGGCGAACGAGGCGGAGATCGTGCTGCGCTCGCTCGAGGAAGGCATGCGCCATCGGTTTTTCGCCCACGGCGTGCTGTCGCCGCGCGACAGCGATCGCGGCGCGAGCATTCGCGGCGTGCCGGTGCTTGGCGGCTATGACGAGCTCGAGCGGATCGTCGGCGACGCCAATGACGAGGGCCGGCCGATCGCCCGGCTGGTCTTCGCGCCCAGCGAGTTCACGTCGAGCGCCGAATCCGAGCGGCTCGTCGTCACCGCGCGGCGGCTCGGCATCGCCTTGTCGCGCTTGCAGACGGTGGAGTTCGGCGGCGGCTCGGCGCTGACGCCGGTCGAGATCGAAGACCTGTTGTTCCGCCGCACCGTCGAGACCGATCGCGACCGGCTGGCGCGCTTCGTCCGCGGCCGGCGCATCGCCGTCACCGGCGGCGGCGGCTCGATCGGCTCGGAAATCTCAGCCGCGGTCGCCGCGCTCGGCGCCGCCGATCTGCTCGTCGTCGACAATTCCGAGCCGGCTCTGTTCGCGGTCGGCGAGACGCTCGGCGCGGCGAATGCCGCATCAAAGCTCCGCCTCACCGTCGCCGATGTGC
>DATGLU010000803.1:0-5128 GCA_035294045.1 Roseiarcus sp.
CGGCGCCAGCGCGTAGCGCCAGCCGACATGCTCAATGAGCCAGGCGGCGAGCGGCAGGAAGACGAGCTGACCGGTCGAATTGGCCGCGGTCAGCATGCCGAGCACCAGGCCGCGCCGCTGATTGAACCAGCGGTTGGAGACGATCGCGGCGAAGACCATCGCGGTGAGGCCGGTGCCGATTCCGATGACGATCCCCCAATAGATGAACAATTGCCAGATCGCGCTCATCGTTAGGGCGAGAAGCAGGCCGGCGACGATCAAGCCGATTGCCGAGACAACGACGTTGCGCACGCCGAAACGCTCGATCAAGGCCGCGGCGAACGGCGCCATGAGCCCGAACAGGATGAGCCGCACCGCGAGCGGGCCGGAGATTTGCGCCGCGTCCCAGCCGAACTCTTTCGACAGGGGGATGATGAACGCGCCGGGCAGGCCGACCGCGCCGGCCGTGGTCAGCATGGTCAGAAAGGTGACGGCGGCGATCGCCCATCCGTAATGCACGCCGCGCCGCGCCAGTCTTTGCGCCAGAGCCTCAGCCAGCATCCATCGCTCCCTTCAGGCGCGCCAGCCGCCTCCAAGGACGGAGAGACGCCATTTTTAATGATGACAGTCATCATTAAATGATGTTATCCATCATCATAAGTCAAGCGCCGAGGCGGCGCTGCGCATTGCGTCCGTCGCAGAGGAGCTATTCGGGTTCGCCGTTATGAGGATCACCAAGCAGCAGGCCGAAAAGAATCGCGCCCGCGTCGTCGCGGCCGCGGCGCGGCTGTTCCGCGAGAAGGGCTTCGAAGGCGTCGGCGTCGCCGACCTGATGCGGGCCGCCGGCCTCACCCATGGCGGCTTCTACAATCACTTCGGGTCCAAGGACGAGTTGAACGCCGCCGCCTGCGCCTATGCTTTGACGCAGGCGGTTGAGCGAATCGAATCGGTCGCCGCGAACGACGTCGAGCAGGGCGAAGGTTTGAGCGAATACCGGCGCCGGTACCTTTCGCGCAAGGCCCGCGACGCGGAAGGCTTTCGCTGTCCGATGGTCGCGTTCGGCGCTGACGTGTCGCGGCAAGGGTTGGAATTGCGCGAAGTCTACGCCCGCGGCTTGAACCGCTATCTCGACGCGTTCGTTCGCGCCTATGCGAAGGAGCGCGGCGGCCGGCGAGCCGAGGCCGACCTTCGCGCTGAGGCGATCGTTCATTTCGCGACCATGGTCGGCGCGGTGTCGCTCGCCCGCTCCGTCGCCAAGGCCGATCCGGTTCTCTCGGACGAAATCTTGGATGCGACGCTGGCGAAGCTGGAAGGCCCGCTCAGCAAAGCGAAAACGAACATACGCGCCTCCCGGGCTGCTCGCAAACTCTTGCGAACAGTACGATGACGCAAAGCGCCGCCGCGGCGGCAATTCGAGGCGCGTAAATCATCCTCACGCCCCGTAGCGGCCCCAGACTTCGCTCGGACGCGCCGGCGCCGTCGCTCGCCATGCGGCGAAACTTCCTATATCCGGCTCCGTCGGTCGGGACATGCGGGCGGACGAGACCATGACGGGCGAGCCCAAATCTGGCGAGAAGGCGCTCGATCGCGCCCACTGGTCCAAAGTTGCTCGGCAATGGATCGCTTGGGCGCGATCGCCCAACCACGATGCGTTCTGGGCTTATCGCAAGGCGCTCGTTTCCTTTATCGGTCCCGGCGACGGCGAGGCTTTGGACGTCGGCTGCGGCGAAGGGCGAGTCTCCCGCGAGCTGAAAACGCTCGGCTATCGGGTCGTCGCTGCGGATGCCGCGATCGCCATGACGACCGCGGCCGCTGAGGCCGATTCCGCGCATTCCTATGCGGTCGCCGGCGCCGAGGCGCTGCCATTCGCCGACAATCACTTTGATCTCGTCGTCGCCTACAGCGTGCTGATGGACGTCGCCGACCCGCCCGCCGCCCTGAAGGAGATGGCGCGCGTGATGCGTCCGCGCGGGCGGCTCGTCATGTCGATCGTGCATCCGTTCGCGGATTGCGGCGCCTTCGCCGACGCCTCGCCCGACGCCCCGTTCGTCCTGAAGGAGGATTATTTCGGACGGCGGCGCTTCGAAGGCGTCGAAGAGCGCGCCGGGTTGCGGATGGAGTTCGCCGGGTGGTCGCAGCCCCTGGAGTCCTACGCGCTCGCTCTGGAGCAGGCCGGTCTGACGATCGCCTCGCTGCGGGAGCCGCGGCCCGAGCAGGGCGACGACTGGCGTCATTTCGCGCGGTGGACGCGCGTCCCGCTCTTTCTGTGGCTGACCGCTCGCCGGGCTTGATTGGCGACGCGCGTCACCGCAGCGCGATCGCCGCCACCAGCCGTCCGTAATCGGCCTCGTTGCGGTGCGTCGCGCGGCGATAGCTGAAGAACCGCTCCGCGTCGGCGTACGTGTCGAGCCTCAAATCCTCGAACCGGCCGATTCCGGCTTGGGCGACCCGTTCGGCGATCAAGCCCGGCAGATCGAACATTTGATGACCGGGCCGCACGCTCGCTTTGAAGAAACGGGCATGGCCGCGATCCGCGGCGACGAAGCGCTCGATAAATTCGGGACCGACTTCGTACGAGTCTTGCCGGATCGTCGGCCCGAGCGCCGCGGCGATCCTGCTGCGCTTGGCGCCGAGCCGCGCCATCGCCGCGACCGTCGCCTCGACGATTCCGGTCAGCGCGCCTTTCCAGCCGGCATGCGCGGCGCCGATCACGCCAGCGTCGGCGTCGGCGAAAAGGATAATGCCGCAATCGGCGCCGGTGACGCCGAGGCCGAGGCCGCGCGCCGCTGTCGCCAGCGCATCGCAGCGCGGCCGCTCGGCCAGCGGCCAGGGTTCGTCAACGATAAGCGCGTCGGGCGAATGGACCTGGAAGGGGACGAGCAAGCGCTCCGGCGCAACGCCGATCGCCGCGGCCATCCGGGCGCGATTTTCCGCCACCTTCGCCGGCTCGTCGCGCGAGCCGACGCCGCCATTAAGGGAGGCGTAGAGGCCGGTCGACACGCCGCCGCGGCGAGTGAAGAAGGCGTGCGCAATTCCCGGCGCGTCGAGAAGGCCGCTGGTCAGGGCCCCCGCTTCACCCTCGCTCATGCGAAGCCCGCGGGCTGGAAGCCGGGCGGCGGCGGCATGTTGCGGTTGGCGAGGACCATCGCCTTGAACAGCGCGCCCATCTCGCCCTCGCCTTTGCCGGCGAGGCGCGAACGCGCCGCCTCGATGTCGGCGGCCTGCTGCGGCCCTCCTTTGCGGGCGAGCGTCGCCGCCCTTTGATCGAGGCCCAAGGCCCTCAGAAAGTCTCCCTGCGGGATCGGTCCATAGACCGCCGCGCCGGCGGCGCGGGCGCTGCGCGCCATCGCGGCGAAATCGACATGGGCGGTGATGTCGGCGGTGCCCGGCTCGCTCAATGGATCGACCATGCGATGCGCGCGCACCGCCTGCAAAGTGTCGCCGAAGCCGGTCACCGTATGGCCGTAATCGATGAACAAAGCCGCGCCGCCTTGGTTCGTCAGCCTTTCGGCGATCGCATAGAGGAGGCGATGGGCGATCGCGTTCACTTCGAGGACCGCGCCTTCTTCGGCCCTCGCGCCGATATAGGGCTCGCCATTCGCCGCCAACGCGAAGGCCAAGGCGCCGTTATCGTCCAAGGCGACGAGCCGCTCGCGCCAATCGCGCTGGCCGCGCACATATTGGCGAATCGGCAAGGCGTCGAGAAACTCGTTGGCGATGATGATCGCCGGGCCGTCCGGCGCGTCCCGCCATTGCGAAACCCAGGAGATCGGCGCGCCGGCGGTCAACAGAGTCTCGTGCTGGATTCCCGCCAGCATCGGGCTCGCTTCGATGAGGCAGACATCGAGCACCGCCCTGAAATTCGGCGCAACGCGCGCGGCGCGCAACGCATCGCTCATCAATGTGCCGCGTCCCGGCCCGAGTTCGATCAGATGGACAGGGTTCGGCGCGCCCATCGACGCCCAGACTTCGGCGGCCCACAGCCCGATCAACTCCCCGAACATCTGGCTGATTTCCGGCGCGGTGGTGAAATCGCCGGACGCGCCGAACGGATCGCGATGCATGTAATAGCCATGCGTCGGATGGGTGAGCGCCATCGCCATGTAACGCTCGAGCGAGATCGGGCCATGATCGCGGATCAAGGCTTTGATCTCCTCCCCCAGCGCGCTCATCTGCGCTCCCCTATGCGCTCCGCCATTGGCGATTCGCAAAGACTATCAGGCAAATCCCAATTATGACGAGCGGCAGGGACAAAACCATCCCCATGGTCAAGCCATGGCCGAGATCTTCGAGCCGCGGATCGGGATCGCGAAAGAACTCGCAAAAGATGCGCGCGACGCCATAAGCCGCGCCGAAAAGGCCGGAGGCGAGGCCGGGACGGCGCAGCGCGCCCATGCGTGCGGCGATCTGCAAAATGACGAAGACGACGAGCCCTTCGAGCAAAGCCTCGTAGATCTGGCTCGGATGGCGCGGCAGGCCGTCGGAGCCGGGAAAGATCACCGCCCAGGGAACGTCGGTCGGCCGGCCCCAGAGTTCGGGGCGGATGAAATTGGCGATGCGGCCCAAGAAAATGCCGATCGGCGCGACCAGCGCGACAAGATCGAAGGTTGTCAGGAGCGGCGCGCGGTAGCGGCGGGCGAAAAGGGCTATTCCGATCAAGGCGCCGATCAAGCCGCCATGAAAGGCCATCCCGCCTTCCCAGAGTTTGAAAATCTCGATCGGGTGGGCGAAATAATAGCTGGGATCGTAGAAAAGGACGTTGCCGAGCCGGCCGCCGACGATCACGCCAAGCGCGCAATAGACGAGCAGGTCGTCGACGCTCTCGACGCTCGGCCGTGGCGCGTCCGCCCACAACGTCTTGTCGCGCAAGGTCCGCCGGATCAGCGCCCAGCCAACGATCAGCCCGGCAATATAGGCGAGCGCATACCAGCGGATGGCGAAGGGGCCGATTTCGACCAGGATCGGATTGATCAGCGGATAGGGCAAAACGAAAAGCGGCATGGACGGGGCGTGATGCGCCGCGCCGCCGCCCGGCGTCAAGCGCTTCGCGCGCTCGGCCGCGCTATGGGCGCGGCGCGGATTGTCACGTTGCGAAGCCGCCGCCTTTCCGGTAAAGGCGATTTCAGCTCTAACGGCTTCTCCTAAAGGG
>DATGLU010000804.1:0-2951 GCA_035294045.1 Roseiarcus sp.
CGGGCCACCTTCTCCCCGTTTCACGGGGAGAAGGAATGCGCTCGCCTTCTGTATTTCCCCCTTGGCTCCGGTCCGAAATCTCGGCAAGATTGGGCTTCCCGCATCCCGAGAGCGCCATGGCCCAGGCTTACGACCCGAACAATATCTTCGCCAAAATCCTGCGCGGCGAAGCGCCTTGCCTCAAGGTCTACGAGGACGAGACCGCCCTCGCCTTCATGGACATCATGCCGCGCGGCGACGGTCACGTCGTGGTCGTTCCGAAAGTTGCGGCCCGCAACATTCTCGACATCGCGCCGGCCGACCTCGCCCGTTTCATGCCGGCGGTGCAAAAGGTGGCGCTCGCCGCGAAAAAGGGTTTGAACGCCGAAGGCGTCAAAATCGAGCAATATAACGAGAGCGCCTCCGGCCAGACCGTCTACCATCTGCACTTTCACGTCCTGCCGCGCTGGGCGGACGTGGCGCTGAAGCCGCCTGGCGGCCCGATCGTGAGCGCGGACGTGTTAGCGCCCATCGCGGAGAAGATTCGGGCGGCGATCGCCGAAGGCTGATTCTTTCAGATATAATCACTTCGTCATTGCGAGCGCAGCGAAGCAATCCAGGAATCTCGGCGTTTTCTAGATTGCTTCGTCGCTTCGCTCCTCGCAATGACGAGGACACGATTAGGCGAGTCCGTACCTCGCTTAGCGAGCAATCGCCCCCTCCCCTCACCGCGCGCCGTTATGCTCCCGTCTATCTGACTTCGTTGAAAATTCCGCTTGACAGGCAACTCCTAGGTTGCCTATATAAAGGCAACCTAAAGGTTGCTCATTCGAGATGGACGACGATGACGCTGTTTTCCGCGCTTTGGCAGAGGCGAGCCGCCGGCGTTTGCTGGACTTGCTGCAGGCGCGGAACGGGCGGACGCTGGTCGAGCTTTGCCGGGGCCTCGGCATGACCCGCCAAGCCGTCGCCAAGCACGCTGCGATCCTCGGCGAGGCCAATCTCGTCACGTTTCTGCGGCTCGGCCGCGAGAAGCTGCATTTCATCAATCCGGCGCCGATCAATGCGATCGCCGAGCGCTGGATCGGCAAGTTCGATCGCGCGCGCATCGGCGCGCTGTCGGAGCTCAAGCGCAACTTGGAAGGAGAAGAGCATGTCTAGCAAAGCCGAAAGCAAGTTCGTCTACGTGACCTATATCCGCACCACCGCCGAACGGCTCTGGTCGGCGCTGACCAGCACGGAGTTCGGACAGAAATACTGGCTCGGCGCGCGACCGGAAGCGGATTGGAAGAAAGGCGGCGCCTGGCGACTGGCCTTTCCCGACGGCCGCATCGCCGATTCCGGCGAGATCGTCGACTTCGAGCCGGCCAAGCGCTTGGCCATCCGCTGGCGCAACGAATGGCTGCCGGAAGCGAAGGAAGAAGGCTGGTCGCTTTGCACGATGGAGATCGAGCCCGCCGCCGGCGAGAACGTCAAGCTGACCGTCACCCACGCCATCGAGCGCGAGAACTCAAGGCTCATCGGCGCGGTCTCCGGCGGCTGGCCGCAAATCCTCTCCAACCTCAAGTCGCTGCTTGAGACGGGTACGGCCATCCTGCCGCCGAAGTACTGATTAGCGACGCCTGTTCCCGCGTACCTTTATAGCGCGGCCGACGCGCCATCCCTGTCCTTCGTGCATTCTTTTGCGTCCTTCGTGTTAAGATTCAACACGAAGGACACCAAAGGATCCACGAAGGACCCGAGAAAGCGCTTACGGCGTCGGCGCCGCTCGTCCGATAGACGCCCGGCGCGCAGCTCCTCAGCGTCTTGCGGGCTTCGCCCAAGGCGGAGTAATATTAGCCGATAGATCAGTGGCTCATCGACCATGACGGACCAATCTCGCATTGCGCTCAACGCCGACGTGCTCGCCGGCAAGCCTGTCATTCGCGGGACGCGGCTGTCTGTCGAATTCGTGATCGGGTTGATGGCCGATGGATGGACCGAAGCCGACATCCTGGCGAATTACCCCGGCCTCACGCGTGACGATATCATGGCTTGCCTCGCCTATGCCCGTGATGCGCTAAGTGGGGAGAAGGTGTTCCCAAGCGCCGCCTGATGCGCTTCCTCGCCGACGAGAATTTCCCCGGGGCGGCGGTCTCCGCCCTGGAGGCCGCCGGGCACGACATCATTTGGGTGAGGACTGCGGCGCCGGGCGCGACCGATCGCGATGTACTGGCTTTGGCGGCCCGCGAAGAGCGAATTCTGCTCACTTTTGACAAGGATTTCGGCGAATTGGCCAGAGGCTCGGCGCTGCCGCGCGCATGCGGGATCGTCTTGCTGCGTACGCCCGCGCTAAACCCCGCCGATGTCGGACAGCGGCTCGCCGATCTGGTGTTGGCGCGCGACGATTGGGCCGGCTCCTTCTCCGTCATCGAGCCGGGCCGCATTCGCATGCGGGCGCTCGGATAAGTAACTCTGCGCCTATGGCGTCAGCACGGCTCGGCCGATGAAGCGCCCGGCGCGTAGGTCGGTCAGCGTCTTCCCGGCCTCATGCAAGGCGCAGCGCGTCACGGGCAGCGGCGCGACTTTGCCGGCGCGAACGAGGCCGACGAGCTCGCGCAGTTCGGCAAGGTTGCCGACATAGGAGCCGAGGATCGAAGCGGCCTTGATCGGGATCAGCGGCAGCGACCAGCCGGCGGCGCCGCCGAACAGGCCGACCATGACCAGCTTGCCGCCGCGGCCAAGCGCGGCGAAAGCGAGGCCGGCGGTTTCCTCGCTGCCGACGAAGTCGATCGCCGCCATGACAGGGCCGCCATTGGCGGCGGTCAATTGCGCCAGCGCGTCGGGCGCGCGCGGGTCGATTGCGGCGAGCGCGCCGTTCTTCTTGGCCGCTTCGCGCTTGATGGGGTCGATGTCGGCGACGATCGCGCCCCTGCCGCCGAGCGCCTTGAGGATTTGCAGGCAGATCAGGCCCAGCCCGCCCGCGCCGATGA
>DATGLU010000805.1:0-7683 GCA_035294045.1 Roseiarcus sp.
CCGCGCGTCGCCATTTGGAACAGCGCGCGCGCCATCGCCCGCCAATCGACGCCGTCATGGGCATAAAAGCGATGATCCTCATAGGCGAGCAGGATGGCAAGGTAGCGCGGGTCGACTTCGCCGCTGCGAACTGGCAGGCGCCAGCGCCCGTCTGGCATGGTGAAAGCGCGGAGCAGCCTTCCGTCGCGATCGATCACGGTCGTCGAGCCGTCGCGCTGCGAGGCAAGATCGATCGGGCCGAGACTCTCGACATAGCTGATCCAGGCGCCGGGCAGAGCGAGCCCGGCGAAGAAGATCGCCAGGCCGAGCGCAGCGAACCAGCGCCGCTCGTTCTTCATTTGGCGACAACCTCGATTGTCGAAAACGCGGTGCGACCGAAGCGCTCAGGCCGGTACATGTCCTCCGCCGTGGCCGGGGGATAGACATATTTGCCCGGCGCCACCGCGCGCACGACATAGGCGAGATTGAAGAAGGCCGACTGGTCGGTATTGCGATCAAGCGCCGCGACGAAGCGGTCGTCGCGATACTCGGTATGGGCCGGATCGGCGTCCTTCTTCAGCCAGGAGAAGGCCTCGACATCGCCGCCATCAACGAGATTCGGATTGTCGATCTCCAAGCCCGCCGGCAAGCGATCGACGACGAGCAGCCTCGCATATTTCGCTTCGGCCTCGGTCACTTTGAGAACGACGACGAAGCGGTCGTTCTGCGTGACGCGGCTGGCGTCGAACTTGCTGCCGTCGAGCTTGTAAAAGGTCCGCTCGATATCGTAGCCGGACGAGGCGGCGGGCTCGGGGACGACCGGCACGCCCGACGTTGTGATGACGATCTGGGCCGGGCTCTGGCTCGAATTGACGATCGTCGACGGCTTGGCGTCGAGCGCGAAGCCTTTCCACTTGCGATAGACGGAGCCGGTTTTCGTCTGGCCGTCGACGACGAATTGATGGGCCGGCGCGCGGTCGGCCAGCGCCTCGGCGGCGAGCACCATCCAGGTATTTTCCTGCGTGCTGGTATAGGTGCGCTGGGCGCGGGCCTGTTCGACCACTTCCGAGACTTTGACGAGCGCATCGTCAGCCACCTCGCCGCCCTTCAAATTGGCTTCCGCGAGCAGAGCCAGGGCGCCGGCGCCGTCGCGCAGCTTCGAGCCGTAATCGGGCCGCGAATAGCCGTCGTCGCGCTCGTCGCGCAAGGATTGCAGCGAGGCCGCGAAGACTTTGCCGGCCCGCGTGCGGTCGCCGAGCATGGCGAGGGCGGCGGCGATTTGCGCGGTGGCGAGCGGCGTCTTGAAAGCGTCGAGCTTGGTGTCGGCGAGATAGCGCAGATCGCCGATCACCGGACGCCCGTTGCGCGCCAGGACGTACAAGGCGTAGGCGAGCGGCTGTCCGGATTCGGCGCTTGGATCGGCAGTGTTGGCGACCTCGTTGCGCAATCGCTCCAGCGCCTGATCGAAGCCCTGCTTGGGCACGTCGAAGCCGCGTTCGCGGGCGCGGGTCAGGAAATCGCTGACGAAAGCGTCGAGCCACATATCGTCGTCAGCGGCGCCGGCCTGCCAGAGGCCGAAGGCGCCGTTCGAATCCTGCCGCGCCATGACCCGGTCGATCGTGTCTTTTATGCGCTTGTCGACATCGGGATCAATGCCGAGATTCTCGATCGAGGCGAGGCGGTTGTAGTAGAGCAGGGGCATCGCCCGGCTGACCAGTTGCTCGGAGCAGCCATAGGGATAGCGGTCGAGCGCTTGCAGCACGGCCGGCGCGTCAAGCGCGCCGAACGGCGACACCGCGACCGAGACGGCGCCGGTGCCGGGCACGAAATCGGCGAGGAGATCGCTCGAAATCGTCTGGCTCGCGCCGCCGGCCAGCATGCGGATGGCCCGGCGATAGAGGTCTGGCGCGCCGCTTTCGACGCCGAGCGCGAAATGCTGCTTGGCTTCGAGCTTCGGCCCGACGAGATCGAGATCGATGCTCGCCGTCCCGACGCCGACCGCGGTCAGCGGTACGTTGATCGCCGTGCGCTGATGGGCGGCGAGCTGGATCGTCTTGGTCAACGCGTCGGCCGGCGCGGTGATCGGGCCGTGAATGTCGAGGTCGAGCCGATAGTCGCCGGCGTCGCCCTCGACATTGTCGAGATCGACGTGAAGCTGCGAATGATCGCCGAGCGCCAGGAAGCGCGGCAAGGTCCCGGTCGCGACGACCGGATCGCGGACGATCACCGTCGCCTCGGCGCTGCCCACCTTGGCCTTCGACCAGGCCGCGACCATCACCCGGACCGAGCCGTTGAAGGCGGGCATGTCGAACGAGACATGAGCGATTCCATCGGCGCCGGCGCGCACCACGCCGGAGAACAGCGCCACCGGCTCCTGCGTCGGGAGATTGCCTTCGAGCGCCGCGCCGCCGTCGCCGCCCGAGCGGATCGCGCCGGCCGCGCCCTGCATGCCGTCGATCAGGAGGCCGTAAAGATCGCGGATTTCGAGCGGAAGCTTGCGCTGACCGAAGAAGAAGTCGGCTGGGTCGGGCGTCTTGTAGTGGGTGAGGTTGAGGATGCCGAGATCGACCGCGGCGACCGTCGCCTCGGCTTCCTCGCCGGGCGCAAGGCCGTCGATCTTGACCGCGAGGTCGAGCTTCTCGCGCGGCCGCGTCTTTTCCGGCGCGTCGATGGAAAGGTTCAGCTTGCGCTGCGCGGCGTCGATCGAGAACCAGGCGAGGCCGAGGGCGCGGCCGGGCATTCGCTTGGCCGCCACGTCCAAAGGCCGGTGGGTGATCGCCACGGCATAGGCGCCGGGGCCCCAATCGGCTTCGACCTTGAAGGGTACGACATTGTCGCCCTCTTTCAGATCGGTCTCGATCAGGCGGTCGACCTTGTCGCCGATGACCAGCACGCTGGCCTTGCCGGCGTAATGCGAGGCGATGCGCAGCTTCGCTTCTTCGCCGGCGCTGTAGCTCGCCTTGTCCAAAGTGACGATCGCGTTGTCCGGCGTATCGGCGCTGGCCGTCCCGCCCCAACCGACATCGAACGTGATGCTCGTCTGGTCGCCGTCAGGCGACTTGATGTCGAGCCGATGGCGGCCCCAGCTCACATTGGCGCTGATCTTGGCCGGCGCATCGGCGCCGATATCGATCGTCCCTTGCGCGATGCGGCGCGACGACTTGACCGGCTCGTAGCTCCAATGGCCTTCGCTATTGTACCATTCATAATCGTTGTCGAGCTTGTAAAGCGACCATTCGACGCCTTTGCGGGCGACGCGGCTGCCGTCGGGCGCGACGGCGATGGCGTCGAACAAGGCGGGCTGGCCTTCGCCGAGACTGGCGTCGAAATCCTTCTTCACCCCGATCAGCGTCGATTTCGCCCGGAGCGGCAGCGTCACGACGCGCTCGACGGCGCGTCCGCCCGGCTCGGCGACGCGCAGCACGAATTTGGCTTCGAGAGGCTTCGCGGCCGTACCTTCTGGAAGGTCGATCGAAACGTCGGCATGACCCTTTGCGTCGGTCTGGACCTTGGCGTCGAGCTGATTGGTGACGGCGTCGAACTCGTCGTCGGCGAGCCCGGCCGCATAGCCGGGATAGCCGGCAAGCGCGGCGCCGTCCACCGCCTGCAGCGTCACCGAGCCCGTCACGTCGAGACCGGCGCCGGGCGCGCCATAGAGGAATTTCGCGTCGACGCCGATTTCCGCCGGCTCGCCGGGCGCAAGGATCGCCCGCGCCGGCTTCAACTGCACGTCGAGGCGCTCGGGTACGTAATCTTCGAGCAGGAAGCTCGTCTCGCCGATGCTCGGCCCTTTGGGATCAGCGTAAACCTCAATACGCCAAGCGCCCGCCGCCGCGCCGGGCAGAAGCGGCAGCGCGTAGGCGCGACCGCCCTGGCCCTGATCGGCAAGGACGACGCGCTTATATTCGACGCCGTCCGGCCGCTCCGCGACCAGGGTCAAGGGCAGGCCAGAGATTGCGGCGCCCTTGGCGTCGCGCAGCAGCGCGGTGATGAACACCGTTTCGCCCGAGCGATAGACGCCGCGCTCGGTGAACACGAAAGCGTCGAGCGCTTTCGGCGCGTCGCGGCCGGCGACGCCGCGATCGGTGAGATCGAACGCGTTTTGCAGAAGGCTGAGGAAGTTGTAGTCGCCGTCGGCGGTCGAGGCGACGATCAGGCTGGGCGCCGAGCCGCCGGCGCCGCGCGTCAGGCCGGGATCGAAATCGGCGCGGCCTTCGGCGTCGGTGGTCTTCGTCGCCAGCACTTCGTTGTTGCGCGCGACGAGCTTGACCTCGACGCCGGCGAGCGGCGCCGCCGTCGCCAGCGAGCGGACGACGGCGTGCAGCCCGTCGTCGCCGGAAAATGTCGCCAGGCCGAGATCGGAGACGACCAGCCATTGCGTCGCAAGATTGCCGCTGCTGTCGTCCGACCCGCTCGCCGCGTCGCTCGCGCCCTTCCAGGGCTGCGCGGTGACGATATAGAGGCCGGGCTCGAGCTTGCCGACCGCCTGGAAAATCGGAAAGTCAGTGACGACCTCCTTGTTGAGCTCGGAGGCGACGTCCATCGCGCCGCTCCAGACTTTCTTGCCGTCGCTGTCGGCGATCTCCTTGGCGCGATAGGTCGGGATTTCCTTCAGGAAATCGTCGCGCTGGGTGGCGGCGAGCAGATTGCGATCGCCAATCCTAAAGACGTTGATCGCCACTTTGGCGGTGTTGACCGTGACCAGCGGCGCGCCCTGCTGGCCGATGCGCGGCAGGACGTAGCTCTTGCCGGAGAAGTGAACCTGCGGCGAGCGATCGCGAACGTAGATTTCGTAATCGGCGTCCTTCAGCAGGGATTCGCCGACGGAAGAGGGGAGTCCCTGGCGGATGACGATCGCGTAGCGCTCGCCATGTTTCAGGCCCTCCACGCAAAGCTGTTGCTCTTCGGTGCTGATCGCGCCGGTCGTCGCGCCGGAAACGGCGACATAGGGCGCAAAGTCGGTCTTGCGGGCGAGCGGATCGGAAAACTGGAAGCAGACGCGCGGCGCCGCCGAATCGTTGTCGACCTTGTAGTCGGTGATGCGGAAGCCATGCTTTTCGCGCATGTCTTCGTAGATCGCTTGCGTGTCGGCGTCATCGCGCCGGTCGAGGCTGGCGCGGTAGGCGTCCAGAGCCGGGCGCCACATTTCGCGCCGCGCCATCAGATTGCCGAGCAGCGCCAGCGCCTCGGCCTGCAAGGGCGGCGTGGCGAGGCGTTCGTACGCGGCGTAGGCCGCCGTCGCGCCTTCGTCGCGCAGAGACCAGCGGTTGCTCCATTGCGCGTCGTCGGCGGCGACGGCGAGACGCGCCAAGGCGAGCCAATTGGCGGCGTCCTTGGGATTGACGGTAACCGCCGCCGCGGCCAGCCTCGCGGCGAGCTTGTAGTCGCCGCGCGCGGCGGCCGCGCTGGCGTCGCGGCGCAATTGCTCGGCGGATTTGCCCTGTCCCGCGCCGCCGGCCTCCTTTCGCAACGTCTCGACCAGCCGGACGGCGTCGCTCGCCAGATAGTCCCGGGCGAACGGCTTGATCTCGGCGGCTTGCGCCCCGGCGGCGAAAGCGCCGAAAACAATGATAAGAAGGGAGGAAAGCCAGAGGCGCATGAATCGGTCTCGCTGGTAGGCCGGAGCGTCGGCGCGAACATTACGGTCTGCGCCGGCAGACCGTAAAGTCGGGTCCTCTGGTTCGGCGGAGTTTATAAACCGGGCGGTTGCATGTGACGCGCCGCCGCCGCGATGTTACGAGGACGCGGCGCATGGAGGGGATGATGGCGATCTTTATGCGGCCGGGCCCGCGGCTTGCCTTTCTGATCGGCGCGGCCGCTTTCTTGATCGGCGGCGAGGCCGCCTTCGCGGCGCAGAACGCTTCGCCCCCGGCGGCGGCCGGCGCGGCCGATCAGGTCTTCCAGGCGCAGAAGGCCGCCTACGAGGCCCTGTCCGAAGCCGATCGCCGCGCCATTCAGGACGCGCTCATCTGGACCGGCGACTATAATGGCGTCGTCGACGGCAATTTCGGCAAGCGCACCCGCGATGCGATCCTCGCCTATCAAGCCGACGCCAAAACGCCGACCACCGGCATTCTCGATCCGGCGGCTCTGGCCAAGCTGATCGCCGCCGCCAGCAAAGCGAAGGCGGCGGTGAAGTTCCAGATCGTCGCCGACGAGAAATCCGGCGTCAGGATCGGCGCGCCGCTGAAGCTTCTCGATCGGCGCGCCGCGCTGCCGAACGGCCTGCGCCTCGCCAATGCCGACGGGAGCGCGACGCTTGATCTCGCCAGCGCCGACGGCGATCTCGCGGCGCTTTACGCGCGCCTCGGCGCCGACGCGCCCGGCCGCAAGGCGACATTGAAATTGTCGCGGCCCGACTTTTTCGTCCTTTCCGGCGAGGAGGGCGGCCACAAATTCTATATGCGCTACGCCAAAGCGCCGGCGAGTTGGCCCGATCCCAACCAGGTGCGCGGGTTCAAGCTGACCTATCCCGCCCAATCGTCGAGCTTCGATCGCGTCGCCGTCGCGATCGCCGACACGTTCGAACCTTTCTCGACCGCGCCCACGCTCGCGGCGGTCGCGGCGACGGCGAAGCCTGCCCCGATCAAGCCGACGCTCGCGGCGAGCGGCCTCGTCGTGGCGGCGGGCCAAGCGCTGACCGCGCTCGATTCCGCCGCCTGTCCGCATCCCAGCGTCGACGGCAAGCCGGCGAAATATCTGCGCGAGGACAAGCAGGCTGGGCTCAGTTTGATCGGCGCCGCCTTTGGCGGCAGCCCCCCGGCGCCGCTCGCCGTCGCGCCCTTGAGCGGCGATCTCGTCGCTCTGACCTATGCGGCCGACGCCGGAGCGAAGCCCGCCTTGCAGGTTGCGGCGGTCGCGCCGCTTGCCGGCGCAGCGGACGCAACCCAGCCGCTTCTCGTCGCCTCGCTGCCGCAGAACGCAGCCGGCAGCCCGGTTTTCGACCGCGGCGGCGCCCTGGTCGCGATCGTCGCTGGGGCGGCGGCGGAAACCAAGCCAGTAGCCGGCGTGGTCCCGCTCGCGCCGCATCCGGTGATCGCCGCCTCGCAGATCGAGCAGTTCCTCACCGCCGCGGACATCGCTTTCGCTAAGCCGGCGGAGGCCGGCGCGAGCGCCGCCGGCCGGATCGCCGCCGAAAAAGGCGGCCTCATCGTGCCGATCGTCTGCGAATAGACGAGGCGCGCCCGTTGCGGATTCTCGTTTTCGATTCCGGTCTCGGCGGCCTGACCGTCTACGAGAAGATCGCCGCCTCGCGCGGCGGCGACGAACTTTTCTACGCCGCCGACGACGCGGCTTTTCCCTATGGCGCGCTCGCCGAGGACGCGCTGGTCGAGCGGGCGGTCGGAGCGGTGGGCGCGCTGATCGCCGCGATTGCGCCGGATCTCGTCGTCATCGCCTGCAACACCGCCTCGACCCTCGTGCTTGGGCCGCTGCGCGCGCGTTATCCCACGCTACCCTTTGTCGGGACCGTGCCGGCGATCAAGCCGGCGGCGGCGATGACCCGCTCGCGCTTGATCAGCGTGCTCGGCACGCCGGGCACGGTCGCGCGCGACTATACCCAGGCGCTGGCGCGCGAATACGCCGCCGGCTGCGAAGTCACGCTGGTCGGCGCGCCGGAGCTCGCCGGGCTCGCCGAGGCGCAGATGAAGGGCCTCGCCGTCGCCGACGAGGCCATCGCCAAGGAGATCGCGCCGTGCTTCGTGG
>DATGLU010000806.1:0-12811 GCA_035294045.1 Roseiarcus sp.
GACTGTGCAAATCGTTGTTGGGATTGGCGGATGCGCCGAAATTATAAAACGTCGAGCCGAGCGTCTGCTTTTCGTAAATATAGCTCGCTCGCAGGGTGACGGCGTGGATATCGCCGATATATTGATATTGCGAATCGACGCCGATGTCGGTGATCTTGTCCGTCCCAAGTCCGATTACGCCGCCGGGGCGAATATTCGCCGTCATGCCGAATGTGCCGACCTCAAGAGAATTGTCACCCCAATTGGGCTCGACTGCAACGCGCCAATAGGGAGCAACGCCGTCGATTGTAGAGCCGCCCACGCCTTCAATCGGGCTGCCGCAGCAAACGCCGAACGTAGTCTGAGTCCTCGGCGAGAGCGCGCCATAGCCGCTCAACTCCGCATACACAAGGTCGTGAGCAAAAATATAGAAACCAACGCCGGCGTTCGTGCCTGGTTTAAAGCTCTCCAACATCGTGGCGGTTGCGGGCGTCAACGCGAATTGAGAAGTGATGTAAGGGTAACGCCATACCGGCGTCGTGTTCCACACGTCTTGAACGGTAGGGTTGTCGTTGACGGTGACCCCATAGATGAAGTCGAGACTGCCGATCGTCGCGCTGTTGGCGTAGCGGACGTCACTATTATCTATGCCATATGCCCTGGTGTAGCCATTTGAGTAGGTTGTTTGGATCAATGCTCCCAGGTTGCCGTATATTTTGCCGCCATAGAAGACGCTGACCGCTTGGCCGAGATCGGTAAAGTTGTTATCGGCAAATCCGCCGGCGTCCACGGGCGCGTATGAGCCTGTCGGCGCGTCGAGCTTGCGAGCATATTCGGTGAAGCTCGATTGCAGCATGGCGGCGAAGGGCGGTATTTTTGAATCGCCGCCTTCAAGAGTATAGCCGCCGAGCTTGAATCGGCGGCCGAACGGAGTGAGTTCAGGAAAGGCGACGTGGCATGAGGCGCAGGGTTGACCAGTCTGCCGTGCGAAGCTGGGTATAGCCATTGCGTAGGTAGATAGGCAGATGCAGAAACCTATCGAAAGAGCGATCGCGGCAAGGACACCTGACGCCGTTTGTGGTCTCTTAAGCAGAACCATTCGCATCAGAGGAGCAAATGCGATCGCCATAAATGCCCCCTTCTTAACATCGGGCCGCAACAAAGCATGTCAAGTTTACCGGTTTCAAGAGCAAAAACTATATGCCGCGTATTGGCGGCGAGGCTTGATCTACCTCAAAAACGGTTGGCGCGATTGGCCGCGATCGATCGAGCACAAAAAAGCGTCTATCTCAATGGGCGCGAAGAGATGGCCGGAACGCGGATCGCGCTTCAACGTCTCTTGGACAATCAGAGCCAGGCCGTCGAATCCTTTGCGCGAGCGATGCACCTTTTGAAAAATCGGTCGGATGGACCTTCGAAATCAAGCCACTGAATCCTCGTCGAGCGCTTCGGCAACCGCGATGAACTCGACAAATCTCGAGCCTCCGTTCGCCGTTCTCGTATTTGGTGATAAGGCTTCCTGGGGGCTCACAAGTAGCCGATGGTCCGACGAGCTCAGAGTTTTGCGCATGATCGCGCATGATTCGGCGGCCTGACCAGCGAGATCGGAAGCGCTAGTCCGAATTCAGCACTATCGCAGAGAGAGACGGAGGCCATTTGATGTCGTAGTTTAGAATCAAGAAAATGAGCGCCTTAGGTCTGCCAAAGGGGTCTCAAAATGGACCGTTACGAAGCCAAGCGCCGCTCTGATCCAATCTGGAGCAATTTGGAGATCAGATCAGTCGGAAGCCACAATACTTAAGGTACATTTGGAACGAAACGGCCCCACTCAGCACAATCAGGCCAGGGGGCGTGTTCCTGCTTCGCTAGCCCGTTTGAGCGCCGACAAAACCCTTAAGAGCTTGGCGCGCGAGGTGCGATATCCTCTTCCAGCGAAGCTGCTCGACTCCCCGCACCAATGCCCGGAGCGCCTCTAAGGCAAGTGGGAAGCCATCCAGCGGCCCTACCCGCTGCCGGTTCGGAGAGAATTCACAGCTAGCCGAGTTATCCTCGCAGCGCTCGCCGGATAGCTCGACGCGATTTGAAAGCCAATCGCCTCACGAATATCCAAGACAATAAGCATGACGAGGCGGAGCTTGTCTCAGTTACTGAACTGGTTCGCGCTCCTCGGCCTGAACTGTCGCAGAAGCTGGCGAGGTCGCGCCGGATTTCGCCTTAGGAATCCTATAAATCTGATTACCACGCAAGAGCGAGGCGAAAGCGGAAATTAGGGACATTGCAGCGGCGACGTAGAACGCTCCGCGCAGCCCGGTCAGTATTTGTGCCGAGCGCGAAGCCGCGCCGATGCGCCGGAAAAAAGTCGGCAATGATGGCGGCGCTGTTCGCGAAGAGAGAAGCAGCGCCAATTCCCTGAATCACCCGCAAGCCGATAATTTCGAACGCCCCGGCAACGCCGGAGCTCCAGGTCAGCGTCAGCAGCACCGAGGCCAGGGTAAAGACCGCGAACCCGATCGTATAGACCCGTACCCGCCCAAACACATCGGATATGCGACCGACTGTAACGAGCGTCGTGGTTACGACCGAATAGCCCAATAGAACCCATAGCAAGACGCTCGTGTTGGGGGCGTCGGAGGATTGACGCCGAGACCGCGGAAGATCGCCGGAAGCGCGATTAGCAGGATACTGGAGTTTATCCCGGCCATCAGCACACCCAGCGTGGTGTTGGTAAGCGCTATCCACTGGCGGTGCATGACACGAACGAGCCTTTGGTGATTTTGCTAAAGAGCGCGCGGAACGGCCAGACGGCGCCGCCCAGGAGCCAGCAATAGCCATCGAAATGCTACCAGATGGTGGGGCGGGCAACCTGTTGCGATCCGAGTCAGTGCTTTCGAGCGATGCAACTTTTGAAAAATCGATCGGACGGACCTTCGAAATCGAGCCACTGAATCCTCGTCGAGCGCTTCGGCAACTGCCATGAACTCGACAAATCTCGAGCCTCCGTTCGCCGTTCTCGGATTTGGCGATAAGGCTTCCGGGGGGCTCACAAGTAGCCGATGGTCCGACGAGTTCAGAGTTTGCGCATGATTCGGCGGCCTGACCAGCGAGATCGGAAGCGCTAGTCCGAATTCAGGGTTCTCAGAAAGCGATTATTGACTGTCTTCCTGCGTCTCGTCCGCGACGCGCTCTTCGCCTTGGACTACGTGGGCGAAGAAAGCGATCTAGTCGTCGACGGCGCGCCGTGAACGGTTGCCGCAGGCATGCTGAGATGGACGAATCAATAGGGGTGACACATGAATATCGAAACCGGCGTCTTTGTGCTGACCGACGCAAACGCGTTCGTGCCGATGCAGGCGGCGAGCTTCGCGTCGGAGGATGATTTTCAGACGCTGCTGGCCGAGCACCCGGCCCTTCTCGCCGGCGATCACATCGACGCCGATAACCCGCGCCGCTTTATCCTGATCGACCGCGAACAGCCGATCGCCTCAGAGCCCGGCGGATCCGCTCGTTGGGCGCTTGATCACCTCTTCTTGGATCGCGTCCCGACCTAGTCGAGGTGAAGCGAAGCGCCGATACGCGAATCCGGCGCCAGGTCGTCGGCCAATTGATCGATTACGCCGCTAACGCCATCCTTCACTGGTCGGTGGAGACGCTGCAGGAGCGTTTTGTCGCCCGCTGCGCTAAAGAGGGCAAGAACGCCGCGGACGCGCTGGCGCAGCACATGGGCCCGGATCAGGACGCCGAATCCTTCTGGGCCAAGGTCAAAGGCCAACCTTCGGGGGGACGCGTCCGCCTGCTCTTCGTCGCCGATCGAATCCCGCCGGAGCTGCGCAAAATCGTCGAGTTCCTCAACAAGCAGATGCAGCCGGCGCAGGTCTTGGCGATTGAACTGCGCCAATACCAAGGCCTGCGAGCCTTGGCGCCGATCCCGCTCGGCCAGACCAAGAGACGATCGACCAGAAGTCCGGTCCGCCAAGCCCGAAACCGCGCCGCCAGTGGGACGAGGCGCAATTACTCGAAGAACTTGCCTCGCGCTGCGGGCCGATGTGGCGGCGGCGGGCAAGGCGCTGGTCGCCTGGATGAGGGCCAGGGCCGACCGCGTGGTCTTCAATGACGCGCCGAAATATGGCTCTGTCGGACCCGAATTCATCGTCGGGGGCGAGTCGTGCCCGCCGATGCGAATTTGGACAGACGGCGCCGCCGCCATCAATTTCGCCCAATTGCGGTGGACGCCGGCCTTCAGCGCCTTAGCGACGCGCGAGCAGCTCCTGGACAAGTTGAACGCGATCCCAGACGTCGCGATCCCTGGACAAGCAGGGATTCTTCCGGATGGCGGCCCTAACCGGCGAACGCACCGCCGCGTTTCTTGACGTCATGGATTGGGCGCCGCCAAGCTGGGGCGCCGACGGCGGTCGCCGCGTGACGAGGCGCCGGCGTTAGGTCAAGTCGCCGGCGCTTCAACGCGCGCCGAGGCCGACGCGTCCTCCCTCGCCCGCCGCGCCGCAAGATCGACAAATCGCTCGCTCGTCAACGCAACCATTGCGATCAGCGTCCCGTGTCTTACAGTGGCCTCTCGCATCTCTTGGCCTTCGAGACGATGGTCTCCAAGGTCAATTCAGCGACCGATGAGCGAATGAGATTGGAAAAACGACCCCGCCCGGCGAGTTATCTGCAGGCGTCTTTGACTCCGCAATGGCGGGTCGGCGTTACTTACCTTTGCGGCTATATTGCGCTCGATTGGATAAGCTCCATCGGTTCTCTGGCGCCGCTCGGAATCTCGCCATGGAACCCGAATGTCGGGCTGAATTTTGCCCTCGCGCCTTTATTCAGCAAGAGAATAGTCCCTCTTCTATTCCTGGCGCCTCTGATGGCGGACTTGTTCGTCAGACGACTTCCATTCCCTTGGGCCGTCGAATTCCTGCTGATGGCGGTGACTGGGGCGGGATACGCCGCCGCGCTCTCCATTTTGATTCGGCAGACCGGCCGCTTTGACCCCGGCCTTAAGACATTGCGGGATCTCATCGTCCTTATGTCGGCTGCGGCCGCGAGTACCGCCTTCGTAGCACTGAGTTACGTCGCGGTATTGACCGAAGCCGATCTGCTATCGAAGCAACAAGCGGTATCGGCGGCCCTGCAGTCGTGGGTTGGCGATATGATCGGCGTCGCTATCGTCGCGCCATTTGCGCTCATCTTCATGAACCGCGGACCATCCTTAAAGGTGTCGGTCGAGATGATTGTCCAACTTCTCGGCATCGTCGTCGCGCTCGTCCTCGTCTTCATTTCAGAAGAGCGGTACCATTTTCAGCTTTTCTACGTTCTTTTCGCGCCTATCATCTGGATGGCTGTGCGCGGCGGCTTGGAATCCGTCACGATCGGCGTCCTCGTCGCCCAGCTCGGACTCATTGTCGCCCTCAACATGTTGCCGACGGGCGAAGTTAGTTTGGCCGCCTTTCAGGCGGTGATGTTGGTCTTGGCCATGACCGGCCTCGTCGCCGGAGCGCTCGTGACCGAGCGGAGCCGCGCGGCGGCGCAGCTCCGTCTCCATCAAGATTCGCTTGCGCGATTGGCGCAATTGGGAGGGGTCGGAGAGCTGGCCGTGGCGATCGCCCACGAAATCAATCAACCGCTGATGGCTGCTGGAACCTATGCGAGATTGGTCACGAAGGGCCTTCGTTCTGGAGCCAACGACGTTTGCGCCACGATCGAAATCGCCGAGAAGGCGGCTTCGCAAGTGGAGCGGGCCGCCGAGGTCGTTCGGCGTTTGCGCGCCTTGGTGCGGCTCGACCAAAGCGGACGCGCGCTCGCCAGCATTGAGCGCGTCGTCAATGAATGCCTTGAATTGTCTCGCCCCCATTTAGAGCGGCATAATATAACGGCGCGCATTGCGTTGGACGGCGGGTTGCCGGCGATTAGAATGGATGTCCTGCAGATCGAACAAGTGCTTTTGAATCTCGTCCGCAATTCGATCGAGGCGATGAGCGCCGCCGGGAATGGCGGCGCGATAACGGTGAGCGCCAGGCGAAGCGGCGACAATTCTATTGAAATCACGGTTCGTGACACCGGTCCCGGCTTTCCGTCGGCTTTCGTCGCGAGCGGACTTCCGCCTTTATCCTCCGCCAAAGCAGACGGCCTGGGCATCGGCCTTTCATTGTCTCGCTCGATTGTCGAAGCGCATGGCGGAGACTTGCGCGTGAGCGGCGGCGCTCAAGGGGCGTCGGTAAGCTTTACGTTGCCGATTTCGCGCCCTTCTCTTGGCTAAGCCGATGCATATTGCGTTAATCGATGACGATCCCGCCGTGCTCGACGCTTTGCGATTGTATCTGGGCGGCGAGGGACTTCACGCTTCGTGCTTTAACAGCGCCGAAGAATTCACGAGCGCGCCTGATTGGGCGACGCGGTTCGACTGCGTGGTGGCCGACGTGCGGATGCAGGGCGCGTCGGGCGTCGACCTCGTCCGCCGCTTCTTCCTCGAAAGAGTGAACGTGCCGATAATCCTCATCACCGGCCACGGGGATGTCGCCATGGCGGTCGCCGCCATAAAGCTTGGCGCGTCCGATTTTATCGAAAAGCCGTTCGACGAGGCGGGGCTTTTGAAGAGCATTCAACGCGCCGCCGGCCAAAGAGAGCGCGAGCAGAAAGATGCTGCTAAATTCGCTGAACTCCGCCTTCGGTATCAAGGCTTGTCCGAGCGCCAACGCGAAGTGATGGATTTGGCGGTCGACGGATTGTCAAACAAGGATATCGCCGCCCGGCTTGGCATTAGCTCTCGGACAGTCGAAGTCCACCGCGCCTGGATGACGGAAAGAATGGGAACATCGAACCTCGCCGAACTCATCCGCTTCCATATGCGGCTCAAAGATAGCCGGCGCGATGAGTAGCTGACCGCTCCGCCGGGTTGAGCTCTAGTCGTTCCCCGGATCGCAACCCTCAGCACAGGCCGCGGTCGGTCATCTTCGCATCTACGTGTTTCTACTTATGGACGGCGCCCTAGGCGTACATCCTCAATTGCCATCTCAACCGCTTTTAGCCAAATCTGGCGGCTCCGAACCCTCTGCGTCCCGGCGAAAGCAGGGCGACATCATGCCTATCGACGCCTTCCGCCGTTTTGCCAAAGATCGCCACGGTAATGTCGTATTGTTCTTCGGCCTGACCGCGATCCCGCTCGTCCTCGCCGTTGGCATGGCGATCGACTACGGCAACAACGCTCGCAAATGGTCGCGAATGAACGCCGCGGCGGACGCCGCCGCGCTTGCTGCGGTAACGCCGAGCATGATGATGGCGAGCGACGACAACGCCCGGACCGCCGCGCAGAAATTATTCGCCGGCAATATCGCCGAGATCACCGACATCATCCCGACTTCCGTCAAACTGGACGTGTCCATTTCCAATGCGGGGCTCACCCGGACCGCGACGGTGAGCTATTCGGCGCGAGTCAAGAATATTTTCGGCGGGATCCTTGGCCTCGAAGCGATGAGCGTCAGCGGCCGCGCGCGCGCCAACGGTTCGACGCCTCCCAATGTGGATTTCTATCTATTGCTCGACACTTCGCCCTCGATGGCGATTCCGGCGGCGCAGGCCGGCATATCGACGATGATCGCCAACACGCCGAAGCAAACGGACGGAAGCACAAAAGGCTGCGCCTTCGCCTGTCACCAATATAATCCGAGCCCCGACAACTTGGGCAATCCAGGCGGCGTGGACAACTATGCATTGGCGCGAAATCTCGGGCTCCGCCTCCGCATCGATGAAGTCGGCTCGGCTGCATCGGCGATGGTGAACTCGGCGATTCCGACGATGAGCCAGAACGCATCCAACTACGGTTGGACGCCGACATACCGAATAGCCGTCAACACGTTTGATGTCAGCTTTAATAGTCTCTATTCCCTGACAAGCAATCTCTCCGCTTTGCGCTCGACGCTCTCGGCCAACCCAAGCCCGATTCAGGTCTACCAAGTCTACAGCAACAACAATATATGCACATCGATCAAGAACGGCGCCTGCAAATCTTTCAGCGCGAACAACGACACCGACACGAATATTGACGCTGCTCTTGCGGCCTTGAACACTTCCAGCAGCGCCAACTACATTCCAAACCCTGGCACCGGCGCGAAGGGAAGCAATCCCGCCGAAGTGCTGATGATCGTAACAGACGGCGTCGAAGATCAACTCGTCGGCAGCATCACCGCTGGTTTGTCGTTATCCATACCGGGCGGCTATCGCCAGCAAGCGCCAATCGCCGCCAATTCAAAGGTCCCCTCCGCAATTGCTTGCGCGGCAATCAAAGCGAGGGGAATCAAGATCGCGGTTCTCTACACCACCTACTATCCGCTGGACAACGGCAATGCAGGAAGCTGGTATGACAAGTATATCTACCCATTTCAACCCGGCGGCATATCTGGCGATCAAATTGGAACGGCGTTGAAAAACAACTGCGCCTCGCCCGGACTGTTCTATCAAGTCAATGTCGGCGAAGACATTTCGGCGGCGTTGGTCAATCTGTTCCAGCTGACGTTGCAGAGCTCCCGCCTCACGCAGTGAGCTAATATCAATGAAATCGGAAGGTCCTCTTCGCAAGCAGGGCTGTCCGGGGAAAGTGCGGGGTGAATCGAATTGTCGCAGGCGCATGCCTCGCAAAACAAGGGAGTTCTGAGAAACCCTCGTCTATTTTCTGGTGGTCAAGACTCAGAAAGGAGCGAGGCATGCGCTACATCCCTACCACCTTCGAGAAACTCTTGGAACCGCTCAACCGGCGGCAGTTCGAGGCGATCGTCGAGCGTTATCGAGGCGACGCCTACGCCAAGACGTTCGACAGTTGGGACCACCTCCTCACGCTTTTGCATGCGCAATTGTCGGGCGTGACCAGTTTGCGCGGCCTGGAGACGACTTGGAACGCCAATGGCGAGCACCATTATCATCTCGGCGTGAAAAAGGTCGCCCGCTCGACCTTGTCGGACGTCAACAAGCGCCGGCCGGTCGCGATCTTCCTCGAAGCCTTCAACTTGGTCGCCAAGCAACTCAGTCGCCTGGCCCGCCGCGAAGCCGCCGAAATCTGCCGGCTCATCGATTCTACCCCCATCCCGCTCGGCAAATTGTGCGAGTGGGCCTTATCGAACGGCCGCATCCGCGGCATGAAAATGCACGTCGTCTACGATCCTTGCTCGTTCACGCCGCGCATCCTCGACATCACTCACGCCAACGTCAACGACGCCGAGATCGGCCGCGCCGTTCCGATCGAAGCGGGCGCGACCTATGTCTTCGACAAGGGCTATTGCCATTACGGCTGGTGGCGGGAAATCGCCGAAAAAGGCGCGTTCTTCGTCACCAGGGCCAAAACCAACATGCGCCTGCGCAGCATCGGCAAACGGCCGATCGGTCAGATCAAGGGCGACGGCTTCACCGTGCTCGAAGACGCCGAAGTACGCTTGGTCAGCAAGAGCTCCTCCAGATTGCCGATGCGGCTGCGCCGCATCAAGATCAAGCGCGACGAGGGCGGCCCTCTCACGCTTTTGACCAATGATATGGAGCGTTCTGCCGCCGACATCGCCTTACTTTACAAGGGCCGCTGGCAGATCGAATTGTTCTTCCGCTGGATCAAGCAGCATCTCGAATTGCGAAAGTTCCTCGGCAAGAACGAGAACGCTATCCGTCTCCAACTCGTCACCGCGATGATCGCCTATGCGCTGATCCGCATCGCCGCGACGGTTCATCGCCTCAAAATACCGATCCACCGTTTCCTCGAACTGGTCATTCAGTGCTTGTTCGAGCGGCGCGACATCGCCGCGCTCGATAAGCCTCCTCCCGTCAATCCAAGCCGGCGACGCGACAGAACTTGCCCCAACCAATTGAGCTTCGCCTATGCTTAACCTAATTTTCCCCGGACAGCCCTGCCGCCTTGCGGGGAGAAGGGGATCACTCCTCATCGCGGCGCGCCCGGCGCATCCAAGAACCGTTGCACGAACACCAAGTCGAGCCAACGGCCGAATTTGTGGCCGACTTCCTTGAAATGCGCCATGCGCTGGAAGCCGAGCCGCTCGTGAAAGCGCAGCGAGCCCTCATTGGCCGCGTCGACGCCGCCGATCATCACATGCATGTTCATCGCCGAGGCGAGCGGGAACAGCGCCTCGACCAGTTTCGTCCCGACGCCGCCGCCGCGGCTCTCGGCGGCGACATGCACCGAATGCTCGACCGTGTAGCGATAGCCCGACCAGGCGCCGCGCCAATCGCCGAAGGAAGAGAATCCGAGCACCCGTTCGCCGTCGGCCGCGACCAGAACCGGATAGCCGCGCTTCAACCGCGCCTCGAACCATTCGGCGCGCTCTTCCAAGGTCGTCGGCCGAATGGCGTAGATCGCGGTCGAGGCAGCAATCACGTCGTTATAGATCGCGAGGATTTGCGGCAGGTCGTTCCTCGTCGCGTGGCGGATGAGCATCGTTCCCTTTTCCAATCTCGTACCGGTCATTGCTTCATCGCCCTCGCTGCGCTCGGGCTCCTCGCAATGACGGGCGACACGCCTCGGAGACTAACCCGCGATCGCGTCGGCTTCCACCTCGACGAGCCAGGTCGGGTCGATAAAGCCGCTCACCTGCACGACGGCGCAAGCCGGCAGCACCGCGCCGAAATATTCGCCGTGGGCGCGCGCCGCCTCGCGCCAGCGCTTCATATCGGTCAGCATGATGCGAGTGCGCGTGACGCTCGATAGCGCCGCGCCGGCCTCCTGCAACGCCTTCTCGATAATCTCCAGGCAACGGCGCGTCTGGCCATAGACGCCGCCGGGACAAGCGGTTCTCGGCCAGATGGATTCCTGCAACACGTTCCGGCAATAGCAGGGCGCTCGTACTTTCCTCCCCCGCGAAGCGGGGGAGGGGGACCATGCGAAGCATGGTGGAGGGGGCTCCGGCCTCTCAGGATAATCCCCAACCGCCGGCGGCCCCCTCCACCGCGCTGACGCGCGGTCCCCCTCCCCCGTTCCGCAAGCGGAACCGGGGAGGATGGGCGCTCCGCCCGCCGCGGCGATCGGCGCCGTGCCGGCGACGGCGATATGGGCGCCGACCCGGACGGCGCGGGAGAAGCCGATCTCCGGCTCGAGCGGCGACCCTGAACTCACCAATTGCCGGGACATTGCAGAGCTGCTCACAGCGACAGCTTCAGCCGATGCGCGATCTCGCCGACAATGCCGCGGCGGAAGAGCAGCACGCAAACGACGAAAATCGCGCCCTGGATCACGGTCACCCATTGCCCGTATTGGGCGAGATAATTCTGCATCGCGACCAAGAGGACGGCGCCGACGACCGGGCCGTAAATCGTGCCCATGCCGCCGAGCAGCGTCATCAGCACGACTTCGCCAGACATTGAATAATAGACGTCGGTCAGGGAGGCGTTTTGCGCGACGATCGCCTTGGTCCCGCCGGCAAGGCCGCACAAAGCCGCCGACAGGATGAAGGCGGCGAGCTTGTACTGATCGACCCGATAGCCCAGCGACACCGCGCGCGGCTCGTTCTCGCGAATCGCCTTCAGGATTTCGCCGAACGGCGAGTTGACCGCGCGATAGATGACGAAGAAGCCGAAAAGAAAGATCGCAAGCACGACGTAGTAGAGAATCCAGGCGTTCGACAGCGGCAGAAAGCCGAGGAAAACGCCTTGCGGCACGCCCTGGATGCCGTCTTCGCCATGGGTGAACGGCGCTTCGACACAGAAGAAATAGATCATCTGCGACAAAGCGAGCGTGATCATCGCGAAATAGATGCCTTGGCGGCGGATCGAGAGCGCGCCGGTGACGACGCCGAGCGCCGCCGAGCCGGCGACGCCGAACAGGATCGAAAGCTCCGGCGGCAGGCCCCAGACTCGCGCGGCATGCGCGGAAAGGTAGCCGGCGGTCCCGAGGAACATCGCATGGCCGAAGGAGAGGAGCCCGACATAGCCGAGCAGCAGGTTGAAGGCGCAGGCGAACAGCGCGAAGCACAAAGCCTGCATCATGAAGAACGGATAGACGGCGATCGGCGCGGCGGCGAACAGAACGGCCATCACCAGGAAGGCGATCGCCTCGTCGCGCTTGGGATGAGCGGTCTCGGCCGCCTCAGTCGCCGTGGTCGGGGCGCTGATCGTCACGGCGCTCTCCCGAAAAGGCCGGCAGGCTTGATCAAGAGCACGATCGCCATGATCACGAAGACGACCGTGTTGGACGCTTCCGGATAAAACACCTTGGTCAAGCCCTCGATGACGCCGAGCATGAAGCCGGTGACGATGGAGCCCATGATCGAGCCCATGCCGCCGATCACCACCACGGCGAAGACGACGATGATGAAATCGGCGCCCATGAGCGGACGGACCTGGTTGATCGGCGCGGCGAGGACGCCGGCCAACGCGGCAAGCGCCGTTCCGAAACCATAGGTCAGAGTGATCATCCGCGGCACATTGATTCCGAAGGCGCGCACCAGCGTCGGATTCTCCGTGGCGGCGCGCAGATAGGCCCCGAGTCGGGTCTTCTCGATCATGAACCAGGTAGCGAAGCAGACGAAAAGCGAGAACGCCACGACCCAGCCGCGGTAATTGGGCAGGAACATGAAGCCGAGATTATGCACGCCGGCCAGCGCCGGCGGAATCGCGTAAGGCAGGCCCGACGAGCCGAAATAGTTCTGGAACAGGCCCTGGATCACCAGAGCGAGGCCGAATGTCAGGAGCAGGCCATAGAGATGGTCGAGACCGGCGATTCGCTTGAGCAGAAGCCGCTCGATCAGCGCGCCGAAGACGCCCATGATCAGCGGCGTCAGGATCAGCGCCCACCAATAATTGAGCCCGGCCAGGTTCAGCAAAAAATACGCGCAAAACGCGCCCATCA
>DATGLU010000807.1:0-4310 GCA_035294045.1 Roseiarcus sp.
CGGACGTATAAAGAATGAACAGCGGGTCTTCCGCGTCCATCGGCTCGGCCGGGCAATCCGGCGAGGCCTTGGCCATCGCTTCGTCGAGCCAAACGTCGCGCTGCGCGTTCCAGGGAATTTCGCCGCCGGTGCGCTTGACGACCAGCACGGTCTTGACGCCGCCCGCCTTCTCGGCGGCGGCGTCGACATTGGCCTTCATCGGCGCCTTGCGGCCGCCGCGCAGGCCCTCGTCGGCGGTGATCACCACCGGCGATTGCGCGCCGGAAATCCGCCCGGCCAGCGAATCCGGCGAGAAGCCGCCGAACACGACCGAGTGGATCGCGCCGATCCGCGCGCAGGCGAGCATCGCGAACGCGGCTTCCGGAATCATCGGCATGTAGATGGTGACGCGGTCGCCTTTCTTGACGCCATGCGCCTTCAGGACATTGGCGAGGCGGCAGACCGAATCGTGCAATTCGCGGTAAGTGATGCGCTTCGATTCGCTCGGGTCGTCGCCTTCCCAGAGAATCGCGACCTGGTCGCCACGCTTGGCGAGATGGCGGTCGATGCAATTGGCCGCGACATTGGTCTGGCCGCCCTCGTACCATTTGATCGAAACGGCGCCGGGGCCGAATGTCGTATTCTTGACCCGGTTGAACGGCTTGACCCAGTCGATGCGCTTGGCCTCGTCGCGCCAGAAGCCTTCCGGGTCTTTGATCGACCGCGCATAAAGCTCCTTGTATTTGGCGTCGTCGACATAAGCGCGGCTCGCCCATTCCTTGGGGACTTCGTAAATTTTCGCGGACATTCGTTCCTCCCTGGACGCGCCCGTCCCATGCGAGCGGGCGGCGCCGAAATGGATGGTTGGCGATGATTATGCGCCGCCGCTTCGACCGAGGACAAGCCGGGCGGCCTCGTCCTTTCGTCGCGGCGTCAACCATGTCGTTCCCGCGCAAGCTGGAATCCAGGAGCCCAGCGCTTGAAAATTTGCCGCGCTGGATTCCCGCTTGCGCGGGAATGACATAGCCGACTCTTGACAATGACCGCTGGTCATTTATTTAATGACTCGTGGTCAGTTCGAAACGCGCGCCCCGCAAGCGACGCGCCGTCACCGAAGCGCTGAAGGACGCCCGCCGCGACGCCATTCTCGCCGCGGCGCGGGCGCTTTTTTGCCAAGAGCCGTTCGAGAGCATCGCCATGAGCGAAATCGCCGCCGAAGCTGGCCTCGCCAAGGGCACGCTCTACCTCTATTTCCGGACGCGTGAAGAGATTTTCCTGGCGCTTCTGACGCGCGAGCTTGCGGCGTGGTTCGCCGCCTTTGCGGAGGCCTCGAAAAGCTTCGCGTCGGCCGAGGCGGCGCTGGACTGGATCGCTTCGTCGCTCGCCGCGCGCCGCGAGCTGGTTCATCTCGGCTCGCTTCTGCACATCGCCCTCGAGCGCAATGTGCCGGTCGAAGCGGCGCGACGCTTCAAGCTTGCGGCCGAGGCGGCCTTGGCCGGCATCGCGCCCGATCTTGCGCGCGCCCTGCGCTTGCCAAGCGAAGAGGCGGCGCGGCGATTTCTGCGCTGGCTGCAGGCCAGCCTTGTCGGCTTGCACCAGCTCGCTTCGCCCGCGCCGGCGGTGCGCGCCGCGATGGCCGAGGAGCCGCGCCTCGCCGGTCTGGCGATCGATTTTCACAGCGAGCTTCGCGCCATGCTCGGCGCGCTGCTCGCCGGGATGCGGAAGGAGACTTCGCCATGAGCGGCGCCGCCAAGACCATCGTCATCACCGGCGCGAGCAGCGGCATCGGCAAAGCGACGGCGCGGCTCTTCGCCGATAAGGGCTGGAATGTGGTGGCGACGATGCGCGATCCGGCCGTCGAGAAAGACCTGACGGAAACCGCCAAGCTGAAGCTCGCCGCGCTCGATGTGCAGGACCCGGCAAGCATCCGCGCCGCGATTTCCGCGGCCATCGCCGCCTTCGGCAAGATCGACGTCTGGCTGAACAATGCCGGCTACGGCGCTTTCGGCCCGGTCGAAGCCGGTTCGCCCGAGCAGATACGGCGTCAGTTCGACGTCAATTTTTTTGGTCTGATCGCATGCGTCCAGGCGATCGCGCCGCACTTCCGCGTCAATAGGGGAGGGGTCCTGATCAACGTCTCGTCTTTCGGCGGACTGATGACAGTGCCGGGCTATGGGGTCTACAACGCGTCGAAATTCGCCGTCGAAGGCCTTTCCGAGGGCCTATGGTATGAACTTGGAACATTCGGTATAAACGTGAAGCTGATCGAGCCTGGCGCGATCAAAACCGAGTTCGGCGGCCGATCGAGGGACGCTTGGGATACTTCCACCATTCCAGACTATGCCGGCTTTATGAAAAAGGTGAACGCGACGCGCGACCGATACACCAAGAATTCGCCGGGGCCGGAAATCGTCGCCCAGGCCATCTTCGAGGCGGCCAACGATCCGAGCGACCGGCTGCGCTACCTTGTCGGCAGCGAGAAGATGTTTTGGGCCTTGCGCCGCTGGCTCGGCTATCGAGCGCAAATGAAGATCGTTCGCAGGGTGTTCGGCTTGTGACCGCATTGTCATTCCCGCGCAAAGCGGGAATCCAGCACGACCATTCTGCAAGCGCTAAGGTTCTCTAGATTCCTGCTTTGCGCGGGAATGACATTAGCTCAGAATCCGGCCATCGCGCAGACGATTTTCCATTCCACGTCGGTCACCGGCTGCACCGAGAGCCGCGACAGCTTGACCAAGGCCATATTGGCGAGGCGCTTGTCGGCCTTGATCGCTTCCAGCGTCACTGGCTTCGGCAGCTTTTTCACGGCGCGGAAATCGACCATGCCGAATTTTCCGCTCTCGTCGGTCGGATCGGGGTAATAGGTCTTGATCACCTCGACAATGCCGACGATCTCCTTGCCCTCGTTGGAATGATAGAAGAACGCCTGCTCGCCGAGCTTCATCGCCATCAGGTTGAGCTTGGCCGCGTGATTGCGCACGCCGTTCCAGTTCGTCCCTTTCGCGCCAGCGGCGAGCTGCTGATCGAACGACCAGGACGACGGTTCGCTTTTGACCAGCCAGTGAGCCATGTTCTCCTCAAGGCAAGCGGCGCGCTAGCGCCCTGGCGCCAGACAAGACCGCTTAAGCCTAAGCGAAGGCGGCGGGAGGGTAAAGGCGCGGCGAGTAGAAAGGCCTTGTCCGCGGCTTTGCTTAGACTTCCGCCCTGGGCGGACGGGCGAGCAGCGCGCGAACCGCGGCGCGAGGATCGATCGCCCCTTTCAGCAAGGCTTCAACGCTCGCGGCGATCGGCATGTCGACGCCGTGCGCCTTGGCGATCTCGATCAATGCGCCCGCGGTGTAGACGCCTTCGGCCAGCTTGCTCGTCGCCAAAGCTTGCGAAACGGCCGCGCCGCGGCCGAGCGCCAGGCCGAAGGCGAAGTTGCGCGATTGCGGCGAGGTGCAGGTCAGGACGAGATCGCCGAGGCCAGAAAGGCCGGCGAGAGTCGCCGGCTTGGCGCCGAGCGCCGCCCCAAGGCGCGACAATTCGGCGAAGCCGCGCGCGATCAACGCGGCGCCGGCGCTCGCCCCGAGATTCAAGCCCGCGGCGACGCCGCTGGCTATGGCGAGCACGTTCTTCGCCGCGCCGCCGATCTCGACGCCGATCACATCGGCCGAATGGTACAGCCGAAAGCTCGCGCTTTGCAGGGCGGCGGCCAACGCCTCGGCGAGATTTTCGTCCGAGGCGGCGAGAGTCACCGCGGTCGGCAGGCCGGCGGCGACATCGGCGGCGAAACTCGGGCCGGACAGAATCGCGGCCGGATGGTTGGGCGCGGCCGCCTTCAGCACCTGCGTCATGAACAGATCTTCGCCTTGCTCGACGCCCTTGGCGCAGGCGACCAGCGGGCATTCCGGCGGCAGGATTTCGGCGACCTCGCCGGCGACGGGCCGCGTCGCCTGTGCGGGCACGACGATCAGGGCCGCTTTGCAATCGGCGAGATCGACAATATCGGATGTCGCCTTGACGCTCTCGGCGAGAAACACGTTCGGCAATCGGCGCGGATTTTCGCGCCTCCGGGCAAGCGCCAGCATTTCCGCGTCGTCGCGGCCCCATAGTACGACGCGCCGCCCGGCGCTCGCCGCGACATTGGCGAGGGCAATGCCCCAGGCGCCGGCGCCGGCGATGCCGATTTTTGCGAATTCGGTCAGGCGAGACCTCCATTTACCTGTGTCATCCCCGCGCAAGCGCCGGGCTGTCGGGGGAAGTGAGGGGAATTGAACCGCCAGGAGCGCGAGCCTCACAAAACCTGGCTATATCGAGAGTTTCTTCGCCGGCTTCTGATTGTCGAGACT
>DATGLU010000808.1:0-3562 GCA_035294045.1 Roseiarcus sp.
CTCGCCTCTATGCTTCCTTGAAGCGGTAGCCCACGCCATAGAGCGTCTCGATCATCTCGAAATCGCTTTGGACCGCCTTGAACTTCTTGCGAAGCCGCTTGATGTGGCTGTCGATCGTGCGGTCGTCGACATAGACCTGATCGTCATAAGCGGCGTCCATCAGCGCATTGCGGCTCTTGACCACGCCTGGCCGGGTGGCGAGCGCCTGCAGGATCAGGAACTCGGTCACGGTCAAGGTCACCGGCTCATTGTTCCAGGTGCAGGTATGGCGCTCCGGGTCCATTTTGAGAGCGCCGCGCTCGAGGATCTTCGCTTCGCTCTCCTTCTGCGCCGCCGCCTCTTTCGGATTGGCGCGGCGCAGGATCGCCTTCACCCGCTCGACAAGAAGGCGCTGCGAGAACGGCTTTCGAATGAAATCGTCGGCGCCCATTTTGAGGCCGAACAATTCGTCGATCTCGTCATCCTTCGAGGTGAGGAAGATCACCGGCAGATCGGACTTTTGCCTTAGGCGGCGCAGCAGCTCCATCCCGTCCATGCGCGGCATCTTGATATCGAAGATGGCGAGATCGGCGGGGCTGGTCTTGAGCCCGTCAAGAGCGCTGGCGCCGTCCGTATAGGATTGAACCCGATAGCCTTCCGCTTCCAGAGAGAGCGACACGGAGGTGAGGATATTGCGGTCGTCATCGACCAAAGCGATTGTCGGCATGAGGCTCCAATCTTCACTCAGCGTAGCCGGCGGCGCGGCGCGGCGTTGTTGTGTCAGACGCTCGGCCCGACTGGACGCGCCGGGACTTTAAGAGCGTTGAAGGCCGAAATGTGACGCTTTTTTCGCCCGAACAAGTTCGACGGCAAGGACAATGTTCCCGCGCAAGGCGAAAACGCGACAAGATTGCGGCCTTGCCGCGATCATTCGGCGCGTCGGCGAGGTCGCCGAAAAACGCGCCGATTCCGCCAGATCGGCCATTGGCTTAGCATAGACCACTCGCACCGTCTTGGCCAGCCCGAGCCGATTCGCCGCTTTGGGGGGCGCTGGCCGCTGTAGCCGCGGTCGCTGACCGCGGCGCCCGGAGACGCGCCGTTTGGCGGAACGGCCCCGAAAGAGGCGCGGTCGGCGACCGCGCCTACAGCGCCCCATCATTATACAAAAATAATAGACAGATCAGCGCCCGCTTCCTATCATCGCGCCGTCGCAACCGGTCGCCAGAGGAGCCGGGCATGGCCAAGGACGCACAAGGTCTCGAACTGGCTGGGTCGCCGGACTCGGCCGCCGCTTTCGATCGCGCGGTGGACGATTATTACGGCTGGAAAGGCGATCCGATCGGCTTGCTGCAAGGCGCGCTCGATCGCGATCCTGCTTTCACGCTGGGCGCGAGCGCGATCGCCTCGCTCTATGCGCTGAACGGCTTTCGCGGCGACCATCCCGCCGTGACCCATGCGCTCGCCGCCGCCGAGGTTTCGATCGGCGGCGCCTCGTCGCGCGAGAAGCGCCATCTCGAAGCGGCCAAATCCTGGGCGGCCGGCGAGATCATCCGCGCCACCGGCATCTGGGAGGACATTCTCCTCGACCATCCGACCGACGCGCTGGCTCTGCGCTTCGCCCACGACAGTTATTTCTATCTCGGCCACTCGTTGAGCATCCGCGATTCGGTCGCCCGCGTCCTGCCTTTCTGGGATTCGCAGAACCCGAATTACGGCTATGTGCTCGGCGCTTACGCTTTCGGCTTGGAGGAGGCCGGCGAATTGCGCCGCGCCGAGGAATTCGGCCGCGCCGCGATCGCCCGCAACGCCGAGGACGCCTGGGCGGTGCACGCCGTCGCGCATGTGCTGGAGACCGAGAGCCGCCAAAGCGAGGGCATCGATTTCCTCAAAAACTCGCGCGCGTCGTGGGGCAAGGCGCATGCTTTGTCGATTCATAACGGCTGGCATCTTGGCTTGTACCTGATCGAGGAAGGCCGTTTCGACGAAGTCCTTGCCGATTACGATCGCTTCGTCGCGCCGAAAATCGCCGGCGATTCGCTGCTCGACCTGGTCGACGCGTCGGCCATTCTGTGGCGGCTGGAGCTCGCCGGCGCCGATGTCGGCGAGCGCTGGTCGCCGCTCGCCGCGCAATGGCTAACGCATATCGACGATCACGTGCTCGTCTTCAACGACTTGCACATCGCGCTCGCCGTCTCGCGCGCCAAGGACAGCGAGGGGACGAGGCGCTTGCGCCAGTCCCTCGATCGCTACGAGCGCGACGGAAAAGGCGACAACCGCGACATCACCGTCGACGTCGGTCGCCGTCTCGTCGATGCGGCTCTGGCCTTCGCGGAGGGCGATTATCGCTGCGTCGTCGATCTGATCCTGCCGGTCCGCTACAAGGTGATCCGGATCGGCGGCAGCCACGCCCAGCGCGATCTCGTGACGCAGACCCTGATCGCCGCCGCCGAGCGCGCCGGCGAAGCAAATCTCGTCCGCGCGCTCCTCGCCGAACGCCTCGCCGTCCGCCCGACCGAGCGGACGAAGCAAGCTTTCGTCCGCGCTGGCGGCGTGACGGCGCGGCACTCCGCGCCGGCCTAGCGGTCGCTTTCCTTCTCCCCGCCTTGCGGGGAGAAGGGCTTACGTCAGCGCGCAGGCGCGCAGACGGTGGCCGTCAGGGTCAAGCGCGACGAATGTGTAGCCGAAATCCATCGCGGTCGGCTCTTGCGCGATCGGCAGGCCCTTCTTGCGCCAATCGGCGCAGAGCGCGTCGACCGCTTCAGCGGCGTCGAGCGCGAAGACGATTTCCGCCCCGCCCGGCTTGGCCGTCGGCTTTGGCTCGACCTCGCCCGCCCGCCAGAAGCCGAGCTTGAGGCCGCTGTCGAGAACGAACATCGCAAAATTGGCGGAGTTCTCGACCGGCGAACGCCCCAACAGCTTCTCGTAGAAGGCCGCGCTGGCGGGCGGATTGTCGACATAGAGCAGGAGAAAATCAGGGGCTTTCATGGCGAACCTCTCAAAGATCAAGCGGCGGACGATGCGCGCCGTCGGTCCGCCTGATAGGAGGCCAACGCGTCAGTTTGCGTCAGGAGGCGAAATCTTCTCGGCTGCTCGCCATTCTTTGAGCAAGACGGCGCGGCTGCGCGGATACCGGCCGTCCAACGTCGTCAGCGCGGCGATCCGGTCGGTGCGGAAATGGCGGAAAGCGACGCGCTTTTCGCACCAGGCGACGACCACCCGGGTCTGGTCGAAAAAGGCGAGCGCGAAAGGCCAGATAATCCGCTCGCTATGGCCGCCGACGGCGTCGACATAAGCGATCGATACTTTGCGCTCCTGGCGGATCGCGTCGCGGAGGGTCGGCAAATGCGCCTCCGCCGCCGCTTCGCCGCGTGACGCCACGATCAAGGTCGACGAATCGAGCACGTCGGCCAGTTCGGGCGGCGTCACCGCGGCGATCTTGGCGAGGGCGTTGCGCGCCGCCCCGGCGAGCCGCTTGTCCGCCCGCGCCGCCACCCATTGCGAGCCGAGCGCCAAGGCTTCGATCTCTTCCGACGTGAACATAAGCGGCGGCAGGGTGAAGCCCGGCTTCAGCACATAGCCGAGG
>DATGLU010000809.1:0-6913 GCA_035294045.1 Roseiarcus sp.
CAACATGACCGGCACGCTCGAGACATTCGCCGATCAGGTGACGACGGTGGCGCGCGAAGTCGGCGTCGAAGGCCGCCTCGGCGGCCAAGCCAACGTGCCCGGCGCCGCCGGCACCTGGAAGGACCTTACCGGCAACGTCAACCTGCTCGCCGCCAACCTGACGACGCAGGTTCGCGCGATCGCCGAAGTCGCGACCGCGGTCACCAAGGGCGATCTGACCCGTTCGATTCAGGTCGATGCGCGCGGCGAAGTCGCCGAGCTCAAAGACAATATCAACACGATGATCGACAATCTGCGCCTCACCACGGAGCGCAACACCGAGCAGGACTGGCTCAAGACCAATCTCGCCCGCTTCACCAATATGCTGCAGGGCCAGCGCGACTTGGCCGCCGTCGGCGCCTTGCTGCTCAGCGAGCTGACGCCGCTGGTCAATGCGCAACAGGGCGTGATCTACCAGACCGACGGCGACGATCCGCGCAGCCTCAGGCTGCTTTCGGCCTATGCCGATAGCGGCGCGGACGGCCATGCGGTCCAGATCAGGGTCGGCCAGGGCTTGATCGGGCAATGCGCGCTCGACAAGCGGCGCATGCTGGTGACGGACCTGCCCTCGGCCGTCGTCCCGATCGCCTCGGCGCTTTTCAAGGTCAAGCCGCGGAACATCATCGTTCTCCCGGTCCTGTTCGAGAACCAGGTCAAGGCGGTCATCGAGCTCGCTTCGGTGAACGCCTTCACCACGTTGCAGATCACCTTCCTCGAACAGCTCACCACCAATATCGGCATCGTGCTGAACAGCATTGAAGCGACGATGCAGACCGAGGGCTTCCTCAAGCAATCGCAGCAGCTCGCCGGCGAATTGCAGACGCAGCAGCGCGAGCTCCAGCAGACCAACGAGCAGCTCGAGCAGAAAGCCCAGCAGCTCGCCGAAAGAAACGTCGAGGTGGAGCGGAAGAACCAGGAAATCGAGCAGGCCCGCCGCGCCTTGGAGGAAAAGGCGACCGAGCTCGCCCTGACGTCGAAATACAAATCCGAATTCCTCGCCAACATGTCGCACGAGCTGAGAA
This sequence comes from Roseiarcus sp., assembly GCA_035294045.1. Classification (GTDB taxonomy): domain Bacteria; phylum Pseudomonadota; class Alphaproteobacteria; order Rhizobiales; family Beijerinckiaceae; genus Roseiarcus. The sequence goes on from DATGLU010000809.1 coordinate 1,062, forward strand.
CGCCGCTGAACAGCATCCTCATTCTCGGCCAGCAGCTCGCCGACAATCCGGACGCCAATCTCACCGCCCGGCAGGTCGAATTCGCCCGCACCATCCATGCGGCCGGCACCGACCTTTTGAACCTGATCAGCGACATTCTCGATCTGTCGAAGATCGAATCCGGGACCGTGACGGTCGATGCGGAAGAAATCCTTTTCGCCAACCTGGTCGACGTCGTCGGGCGGCCGTTCCGGCACGAAGCGGAGAATCGCCAGTTAAGCTTCGATGTCGCGCTCGACCCGGCGCTCGGCCGCAGCATCGTCACCGATTCCAAGCGCCTGCAGCAGGTGCTCAAGAACCTTCTCTCCAACGCCTTCAAATTCACCGCGCAAGGCGGCGTCAAGCTGAATGTCTCGGCGGCGCGCGGCGGCTGGAGTCCGGACCATCCGGTTCTCAGCCAAGCGCCCGCCGCCGTCGCCTTCGAAGTCTCCGATACCGGCATCGGCATTCCGGCGGAAAAGCAGAAGCTGATTTTCGAGGCGTTCCAGCAGGCCGATTCGAGCACCAGCCGGAAATACGGCGGCACCGGCCTCGGCCTGGCGATCAGCCGCGAATTGTCGCAATTGCTCGGCGGCGAGATACATTTGCGCAGCACGCCTGGCGTCGGCAGCACGTTCACGCTCTATCTGCCGCTGAAATATGTCGGCCCCGCCAACGCCACCCGCGCCGCGACCGCCCCGCCGGCCATCGAGGCGCCGAAACTCGCCATTCGCGCGCCGCAGGAGCATGCGGTTGAGCCGATCGCCGACGATCGGCTGCTGATCGAGCCGGGCGACGCGATCCTGCTCATCGTCGAAGACGATCCGCATTATGCGCGGATTATGGCCGACCTCGCCCGCGACAAGGGGTTCAAAGTGCTCGTCGCGCAACGCGGCGTCGACGCGCTCGATCTCGCCAAGCAATACCAGCCGACCGCGGTGTCGCTCGACGTGTTCCTGCCCGACATGCTGGGCTGGAACGTGCTCAGCCAGTTGAAGAAGAATCCGCTGACCCGGCACATTCCGGTGCAGATCGCGACGCTCGACGAGGACCGCCAGCACGGCCTCGCCCGCGGCGCCTTCTCCTTCGTGACCAAGCCGACGACCAGCGAGGGTCTCGCCGAGGCTTTGTCGCGAATCCGCGAATTCGCCAAGCCGCGCCGCAAGCGCCTGCTCGTCGTCGAAGACAACGCCGTCGAGCAAGTCAGCATCGGCGAATTGCTCGGCCACAGCGACATCGAGATCGTCAATGCCGATCGCGGCGACGAGGCCCTCGAGGCGCTGCGCGGCGAGCCGTTCGATTGCGTGGTCCTCGACTTGCGGCTGCCGGACATGTCCGGCTTCGAAGTCCTCGAGCGCATGCGGGCCGACGAGAAACTGGCTGACGTTCCGGTCGTCGTGTTCACGGGCCGGGAATTGTCGGCCGAGGAGGATGCGCGGCTCCATGTCATGGCTCGCTCGATCGTCGTCAAAGGCGTCGAATCGCCGGAGCGCCTGCTCGACGAGACCGCTCTGTTCCTGCATCGGGTCGTCACCGACCTGCCGGCCGAGAAGCAAAAGATGCTCGAGCGGCTGAACAGTTCCGACGAGGACCTCGTCGGCCGCACCGTGCTGCTCGTCGACGACGATTCGCGCAACATTTTCGCGCTAAGCAGCTTATTGGAGCGCCGCGGCATGCAGGTCCTGACGACCACGTCTGGCCGGGAGGCGATCGAATTGGTCGAGAATACGCCGGACCTCGCCATCGTGCTGATGGATATTATGATGCCCGAAATGGACGGCTACCAAACCATCGAGCGAATTCGCCAGAACGCGGCCCATCGGCGCCTGCCGATCATCGCGCTGACCGCCAAGGCGATGAAAGGAGACCGCGAAAAGTGCCTGGAGGCGGGCGCATCGGATTATCTCGCCAAGCCCGTCAATACGGAGCAGCTCCTCACCGCGCTGCGGATGTGGCTGCACCGCTGATCGAGAACCGCCATGGCGCAAACGGAGAAGGTCAATATCCTCTTGGTGGACGATCAGCCCGCCAAGCTCCTGTCTTATGAAGTCATCCTCAGCGAGCTCGGGGAAAACCTGATCCAGGCCACTTCCGGTCGCGAGGCTCTCGAACAGCTTTTGAAGAACGACATCGCGGTCGTTCTTATTGACGTCGTCATGCCGGAGCTGGACGGCTTTCAGTTGGCGGCGATGATCCGCGAGCATCCGCGCTTCGAAAAGACGGCGATCATCTTCATCTCGGCGGTCATGATGTCCGAAGTCGATCACCTGCGCGGCTACCAGATGGGCGCGGTCGATTACGTGCCGGTGCCGGTCGTGCCGGAAGTGCTGCGCGCCAAGGTGAGGATTTTCGCCGAGCTCCATCGCAAATCGCGGCAATTGGAGCGCCTCAACGCCGAATTGGAGCAGCGCGTCGCCGAGCGGACCAGCGACCTCGCCTCGTCCAACGAGAGGCTGATCGAGAGCGAACGGCGCCGCTCGCTTGCTTTGGCGGCCGGCCAGATGGGCTCGTGGGACTACGACGTCAAAAGCGGCGATTGGCAATGCGACGAAGGCCAGTGCCGCATTTTCGGCGTCGACCCGGCGACCTTCAAGATTAATGGCGAAAACGCCCGCAAGCTGATCGATCCGGAGGATTGGGAGCGCCTGTCGGCGATCGCGCGGACCTTGTCGAAAGACGAGAGCACCCAACAGGCGGAATTTCGCGTGCGCCAACCGGGAGGCGAATTGCGCTGGTGCATCGGCACGGCGGCGGCGACGTTCGACGCCCAGGGTCAGATGGTCAGGGTGGGCGGGGTCACCGTCGACATCACCGAGCGCAAGCAGGCCGAGGAGCGCCAGGCGCTGCTCGCCCGCGAGGTCGACCACCGGGCGCGCAACGCCCTCGCCATCATTCAGGCGATCGTCCGCCTGACCAGGGCCAAGGCGATCAGCGATTATAAGACCACGGTCGAGGGCCGCATCATGGCCTTGGCGCGGGCGCATACATTGCTATCGGAATCGCGCTGGCGCGGCGCGGATTTCGATACGCTTGTCGCCGACGAGCTTGCCCCCTACCGCGCCGAATACGGCGACCGCATCGTCGCCATCGGCCCGCCGGTCTCGCTGCAGCCGATCACCGCCCAGACTTTGGCGCTGTCGCTGCACGAGCTCGCCACCAACGCGGCGAAATACGGCGCCCTGTCGAACAACGAGGGCACGCTGTCGGTGAGCTGGGAATTGCGCGACGGCCGCCTGGCGGTGTTGTGGCGGGAGACCGGCGTCCGCTTAAGCGAATCCTTCGCCTCGCAAGGATTCGGCCTCAAGCTGATCAGCACCAGCGTCGAGCAGCAGCTTGGCGGCAAAGCGAATTTCGAATGGACGCCGAGCGGATTGCGCTGCGACATCATCGTTCCCCTGCGCGAGGCGGCGATCGCCCCCGCCTATTCGCGCGCCCACGACGCGCCCGACGAAAGCGCGCCGCCGGCCAAGAAATTCGTCGATTTGCGCGTGCTGCTCGTCGAAGACGAAGCGCTGGTCGCGATGATGATGCAGGACGTGCTCGAAGATCTCGGCTGCACGGTGTTCGGTCCGCATCGAACGATCGCCTCGGCGGTCGGCGCCGCGAAAGAAGAGACCGTCGATCTGGCGCTCCTCGACATCAATCTCGGCGACGAGCTTGTCTATCCGGCGGCGGAAATACTGGCGTCGCGCGGCGTCGGATTTGTATTCCTGACCGGTTACGACAACGAGCACGTCGATCCGCGCTTCCGCCATGCGCCGGTGCTGCAAAAGCCGTTCGACCGCGAAGCCCTGCAACGGGCGCTGACCGAGGCGAGCCCGCCGCCGGCGGAAAAGACGATCGCCCGGACGGCGGCGAGAGCATGAGGCGGGCAGCGGCCCCCGAGGACGCGCGAGAAATGAACGCGAAGCCCGGGAACCTTTCGACCGGCCTGGCGTTCAGGCCGCAATTGGCTGGGCGGCGCGGTCTCGTGGGGCCATTTTCCATGTTCTCCATCGTCGGGTTGTCGTTCTGCTGCATGGTTGCCGGCGGCCTCATCGGCTTGGAATGGACCAGTCTCAGCGGCGTCTTCTTCTCCGTGGCCGCCCTGGCGGCGATCATTTTCTTCGCAGGGATCGATGCTTGGGAAGGCGAGGGCGACGCGTCTGAACCGGGAGAAACGCCCGCGCCCCGGGCGCTGAACGGCGCGAGATCGCGCTGAATGGAGCGCCGGACGGCGGCTAACATTCTGATGAGCGCGCCGATCGCGGCCTGGCCGCGATGAGCGTCCCCGCCAAATGGCCGCATGGATCGGCGGCCGGCGTAAAGCCGGCGCCGCCCTGCACGTTGGTGATTTTCGGCGCCGCAGGCGACTTGACCAAGCGCCTACTGACGCCCTCTCTCTATGACCTTGCCGTCGCCGGGCTTCTTGACGAGAAGACGGCGATCATCGGCGTCGATCACGCCGACCTCAACGATCAGACCTGGACGCAATCGCTCTCCGAAGCGCTGCGCTCCTTCACCGCCGACAAATCCGCCGAATTCCACGCCGGCCATATCGAGCGGCAAGCCTGGGATTGGCTCAGCCGGCGGCTCAGTTATTGCAAGGCCGATTTCGACGACGACGCGGCCTTCGCCACGCTCGGCAAGCGGCTGAGCGGCAATGTGGTTTTCTATCTCGCCGTCGGCGCCCGATTCTTCGGCCCGATCGTGACCAAGCTCGGCGCGTCCGGCTTGCTGAAAGAGAAACCGGACGCCTTCCGCCGCGTCATTGTCGAGAAGCCTTTCGGCGGCGATCTCGCCTCCGCCGAAGCCCTGAATCGGGTCATTCTGGCCGCCGCGGAGGAGCGGCAAGTCTTCCGCATCGATCATTTCCTCGGCAAGGACATGGTCCAGTCCATCTTGGCGATCCGTTTCGCCAACCGGATGTTCGAGCCGATCTGGCGCGCCGACCATGTCGATCATGTGCAGATCACCGCCGCCGAAACGGTCGGCGTCGAGAAGCGCGGCGCTTTCTACGAGACGACCGGCGCCTTGCGCGACATGGCGCCGAACCATCTTTTCCAATTGCTCTGCATGGCGGCGATGGAGGCGCCGGGAAGCTTCGACGCCGAGGCGGTCCGCTCGGAAAAGGCGAAGCTGGTTCGCGCCGTCCGGCCGATCCAGCCAGGCGACGCGGCGCGCGGCCAATACGCCGCCGGCCGGCTCGACGGGCGCGCCCTGCCCGGCTATCGCGACGAACCGCATGTCGCCAAGGACAGTCGCACGGAGACTTACGCGGCGCTCAAGCTGACGATCGAGACTGGCCGCTGGGCCGGCGTTCCCTTCTACCTTCGGACCGGAAAGCGTCTGAAGGCGCGGAAGACCGAGATCGCGCTTTGCTTCAAGCCGACCGCCTATGATCTGCTGGCCGACAAGGCCGGCCTCGCGCCGAACATTCTTCGGCTGCAAATCGACCCGGAGCACGGCGCCCGCGCCCATTTCAACGTCAAGGCGCCAGGCCCCGAAATGACGCTCGCCGATGTCGCGACCGTGTTTCGCTATCAGGACGCGTTCCCGCAGCGCCCGAATGTCGGCTATGAAGCGCTGCTCTACGATTGCATGATCGGCGACGCCACGCTGTTCCAGCGCGCCGACAATATCGAAGCGGGCTGGGCCGCGGTGCAGCCGCTTCTCGACGCCTGGCGCTCGGGCGCGCCGGAGCCCTACCCGGTCGGCGCCGCGGGGCCGGCGGGCGCCGACGCGCTGATCGCCAAGGACGGAAGGGCGTGGCTTCCCCTTGCGCAGGACTGAGCGCTGGGCAGAACTAGAGTTCAGGCGAGCGAGGGCTCCTCGCCGGGCGACAGCCGCAGAGC
>DATGLU010000810.1:0-2612 GCA_035294045.1 Roseiarcus sp.
TCGCCCGATCCTCCTTCGAATCAGACGAAGCTTGACCTGTCAGGAATCAACCCGGTCTAAACTGTCAGGGATCAGCCCGGTTCGGACCGTCCGTACCCCTCACCCCTACCCCTCTCCCTTCGGGAGAGGGGTTCTATCGCAGCTCATACACCGGCACGGGCTCGCTGATGCCGCGCAGCGTATAGGCTTGGCGCTCGGTCGCCGTCATGCCGGCCTCGGAGAGGATTTTCGCGACATTGGCGGCTTCGACGATCGGCTTGGTGACGAGGATCGCGCTTGGATCGGCGAGGCCTTGCACGCGCGAGGCGACATTCACCGTCTGGCCGAAATAGTCCTGCCGCTCGTCGAGCATCACGGCGAGGCACGGGCCTTCATGCAGGCCGATATTCAGCGCCAAATCCTCGCTGCCGCGCGATTCGTTGATCTGGCGCATCGCGCCGCGCATTTTCATCGCCGCGCGCACCGCGCGGTCAGGGCTGGGGAAGGTCGCCATGACGGCGTCGCCGATCGTCTTGACCACGGCGCCGCCCTCGGCCGCGACCGTGTTCAGCAGCGCGCTGAAATGGTCGCGCACCAGATCGAAGGCGGCAAGATCGCCGACCCGGTCGTAGAGCGCCGTCGAGCCGCGCAGATCGGTGAACAGGATGGTGAGATTGGTGATCTTGAAGCGCTGGTCCTTGTCCAGCGTGCCGGTGCGGTAGAGATCGCGGAAAGTCTGATTGCTGAGCAGCCGCGTCGCGGTGAGGAACGGCCGGCGCTTGCCCAAGATGCGATGCATCGCCTCGCCGGCGATCCATAGGCCGGGAATCGTCCGCTTGCCGGTCCTGTTTTCGAACGAGATGCGCGCCGGCCCGGGCTGCAATGTCAGCTTGCCGGCATTGGCGTGAAGGTCGCTAAAGACGAGCGAGACGTTGCGCCGCTCATGCGTCGGCTCGCCCGAGACTTCCAAGAACAAAGTCGTATGGGTGACCGGGTCGAAGGCGATGATGAAGGACTCGGGGAGAGTGAGCGACATCGCCGCTTTTTCGCCCGGCGCCAGCTCCATCGCGTCGAGCGTCAGCTCGTTCATCACCGCGTCGATGTCGCCGGGCAGGTCGACGCCGGAACCCCAGAAAATCTGGCGCGCATATTCGCCGAGCGGCAGCGTCTCGGGATCGTGGGCGGCGATGTGGCGGATGCGCGGATTGACGGTGAAGGTCACCTCCACCAATTCGTCGAGCGTCGGCTCATAGGAGCCGGCGCAGAGCGAGCAGAAATATTCGTGCCGGTCGAGCGTCTTGAGGCCGCTCCCGGTCTCCAAAACGCCGCCGCAGCCGGGGCACAGGACATTCCAGGAGAGATCGAACAAGCCGAGCCGAGCGGCGTGGATCAGTGCGCTGATCACCGCCTCTTCGTCATGGCCGCGCTCGGCGGCATAGGCCAAGGCGTTGATGCGATTGAGGGCGCGATCGTCGCCGGTCGCGACGAGGCTCTTCAGGGATGCGGCGATCTCGGCGTCGGCCGATTGCGCCAGGAGGGTCCAAAGGGTGTCGATTTCAGCCATGGATGTCCCCTTCGCGATGCCGCCGCAGCCCTCGGCCTCGACTGTCAGGGCGCTAAATAGGTTTGCCCCAGCCTGCTTTCAACACGGGCAAATCCATTGCGCCGCCGCTGCTGACACAATCTGACGCTGGGCGGAATTAGACGGCGACGATCGCGTTGGAGACAAACGGATGAAGATGTTCGAAGCGCAATGCCGCTGCGGCGCGATCGGTTTGAGAATCAGCGGCGAACCGGTCGTGCAGCTCTATTGCCATTGCGGCGATTGCCAGGCCGCCCACGGCGCCGCCTATGCGCCGGCGGCGATCTATCCCGCGCGGGCGGTGCAGGTCGTCAAGGGCGAGCCGGCGCCGATGGTGGTCAAGACGATGCGGAGGATGCGCTGCGCGGCTTGCGGCACGTACCTGTTTTCAGAGATCGCGAGCGCCGGCGTCCGCAGCGTCAGCGCCTATCTTTTGCCCCAAGGCGAGTTCAAGCCGCAATTCCATGTCCAGTGCGACGAGGCCGTCCTGCCGGTCGTCGACAATCTGCCTCACTACAAGCGATTTCCGCCGGCGTTCGGCGGCGCCGAGGCCTTCGTCGATTGGTAGCGCGCCGCTACTTCGGCAGCAGCGTCTGGTTCGGCTTCAAAAAAGGCTTCAGCGCGCCATAGGGTACGATCAGCGGGTTGAAGGAATAGCCGTCCGAACAGACGGCCTCCACCGCGTGCGGAAAGGCGAGAAAGCGGAAGGCGAGCCCGCGCTCGCTCGGATAGACGATTTTCGCGATCGCGGCGCCGTCGGCGCGGAGCGCGTCGAGGAGGACCTGGCCGCATTGCGGATCGTCGTCGGCCTTGCGCGGCGCGGCCTTCGCGTCGGCGGCGATCCTGGCGCGCAGATCGCCCAGCCAGAGCGCGTCGAAAGCGGCGCGCCGCTTCGGCGTTGCGATGTCGAGCGCGCGGCCGAGTCCGGCGAGCGGATCGGCGCCGTCCACGCCGGTGACGAGCGCGCCGTCGGCGAGATCGAAGGTGAAGACCGCGATTTCGAGATTGGGATGGGCGCCGCCGCAAAAGACCATGCCCGATTTCTCGACCG
>DATGLU010000811.1:0-8056 GCA_035294045.1 Roseiarcus sp.
GAAAGCGCGGAAATATCTCGTCGTGGCGCTCTTGGCGCTGGCGATCGCCGCCGAGCGGGCGGTTCTGCTGCTGTTGCGCGCGGTCTATCGGCTGTGCCGGCGGATCGCACGGGCGAGACGGAAGTGACGGAGTAAGGGAGGTTCGTCGCGCGTAGCTGAGGGATCGCGTCCCGGCGCCGAGGGAGACTTCACCAAGAAGCGAGGAGGGGAAAATCATGGGAGCGAAGGGCAACGGACACGATTTAGCGGTGCCGATGGCGGCCGAGACGCTGAAGGGAGACTTTCGCAGCGTACTTCTAGAATTTATCAAGCATCTGCCTAAGCCATGGGCCAAGTCGAGCGAAGGCGAGCAGAAATCGCTTATCGCCCGCGCCGACCAGTGCTCCGAAGAGGTCATTCACAAGGCCGTGATGCTCATCGCCGCGCGCGAGCGAAAGCACGTCACCGCGCGCGTGAAGAAGGTCTCGATCACGGATAAGGGCTGCGAACTCACCTTCGACGGACTGCCGGCGACGGACAGCGCGGCTCTCAACGTGGCGCTCCTCCAGGGCAAGCGCGTGCTGCTCATCGATGCGTCGGCAACCGAATTCCTCGGCGAGCGCGCGCCGGCCAAGGCCGATCCCGATCAACCCGACCTCTTGAAGGGCGATGCCAAGGGCTCGCCGTTCAAGGTCGAGAAGGGCGGCAAGGTGAAGCTGCCTTCCGCCGTTGCGGCCGAGATCGGCGACAGGCTCATTACCGAAGGCTCGTCGGTGGTCGAGATTCCTGTCAGGGCGGTTGCCGACCTGCGCAAGGAGCTGGCGCGCGCTCCCCATCGCATCGAGATCGCCGAGGATACCGGCGTGCCCGTCTATTGCCTTACGCTCGGCGACGAGATCCTGCGCCTCAAGCCCTACGGCAAAGAGCAGTGGGAGATCGCCGAGCATAGCTTCGTCGGCGAGCATCCCGTCACCTTCGCCGGGCGCATGATGAGCGCGAAGAAGGTCGCGGCCTTCATTCGCGAGTGGGTGGCGAGCTGCGAGGCGGCGAAGGAGAAGAAGCCGCCGGTCGGGCCGATGCCGGCGAAGGAGGAAGCGGGCGCGCAGGGCGCGGAGTAAGCGCCCATGAAACGCGGTCGTCTTTCGCCGGACGAGATCCGGCGCCTCGAAGAGCTTGCGGCGAAGCGATATAGCCGCGGGCGCATCGCGCAGCTCATGGATCGTCATCCCTCGACGATCGAGCACGCGATGGTTCGGCACGGGCTACATTCGCCGCGGGAGCTTCGGCAAAAGCCTTACGTGCGCAAGGGCATCGAGGTTAGGCCCTTTACGGCCGAAGAGGACTTCTATTGCGAGACTCTGCGCGTCGCCGGTCATAGCTATTCGGCGATCGCGCGCGCCATGACCGCGCGGTTTGGTCACCGGCGATCGCCCAACACGATCTCGATGCGGCTCGTCCAGCTCGCGGCGCGGGAGGGCGATGCGGCATGAGAACCTTTCGCACGCCCGGCTTATCCCCGCCGCCCTTGCCGCTAGGCCGCATGTCGGAAGCCTTCGCCGTCGCGCTGGAGCAGCTCGCGCAGTGGCGGCGCGAGGGCGTCGGCAACGAGGACATCTTCGCCGAGTTCGGCGTCGAGCCGCGGAGGGCGGCGTCGCGGGACGAGATGGTGTCGATCATCGCGGCGGCGTGGCTGGGGATCGTGGGATGAGGGATTACGCGGAATTCATTGCGTCGAAGGAGCCGCGCGCCCTCGCGCGAGGTCTTGCCGCCGATCGCGTCGAGCGGGTGGCCGTCGCTTCGGGCCTCTTCCCGCATCAGGAGCACGCAATCCGCTTTGCGCTGCGCTGCGGATCGGCCGGCATCTTCTACGATACCGGCCTCGGCAAGACGGCGTGCGAGATCGAGTTCTGCCAGGCGGCGGCGGAAGCCACGAACGACCGCGCGCTCATCCTGACGCCGCTTGCCGTCGCCCGCCAGATCGAGGCCGAGGCTAAGCGCTGGGGACGTGAGGCGCGCGCCATCCGCGAGCAAGGGGACGCGCGCGACGGCATCAATATCTGCAACTACGACCGATTGGGCAGGCTCGACCCCGGCGCTTTCGGCGCGGTGGCGCTCGACGAGAGCTCGATCCTGAAGAGCTTCACGGGCAAGACGACGAGGGCGCTCATCGAAGCCTTCCGCGGTCATCGCTTCCGCCTCGCCTGCACGGCGACGCCCGCGCCCAACGATCACATGGAGTTGGGCCAGCACGCCGAATTCCTGGGCGTCATGCCATCCAACGAGATGCTGATGCGCTGGTTCATCGCCGATCAGACGCAGATGGGCCGCTATCGCCTCAAAGGCCACGCGCAACAAAGCTTCTGGGATTGGATGGCGTCGTGGGCGCGCATGGCGGCCTCTCCCGATGATTTGGGATTCGACGGCAAGGATTTCATGCTGCCGCCGCTCGAGATCATCCGCCATCGCGCACAAGGCGACGTTCGCGCGCCCGCAGGCTCGCTCTTCGTGCGCGATCTCTCCGCCACGAATATCCACGACCTGAAGCGCCATACGAGCGAAGCGCGCGCCGATGCCGCGGCCGAGATTGTCTCGGCCGAGCCTCGTGAAGCATGGGTAATCTGGGCAGATACGAACTACGAGGCCGATGCGCTGATCACGCGTCTCCCCGATGCCGTCGAGGTCCGCGGCTCGCATTCGGTCGAGATCAAGGAAGAGCGCCTCCAAGCCTTCGCCGCCGGCGAGGCCAAGGCGATCATCACCAAGCCATCTGTGGCGGGCATGGGCCTCAACTGGCAACACGCCGCGCGCATGATCTTCGTCGGCCGGTCCTTCAGCTACGAGGATTGGTATCAGGCGGTGCGCCGCTGCTGGCGCTTTGGGCAGAAGCGCGCCGTCAAAATCCATCTCATCGTCGCCGAGGGCGAGGAGCAGATCGGCCGCGTCATCGACCGCAAGGCCGAGGACCATGCGCGCATGAAGGCGGCGATGTCGGCGGCAATGCGCCGGGCGCGAGAGCAAGCCGCGGCGCTGAAGCGCCCCTATGAGCCGCGCCACGAGGGGAGGCTGCCGCAATGGATCGCGTGATCCGCTGCCTGGGCGAGGCGCATGGCAGCCGCTTTGCCGCCTATTGGGGCGACTGCGTCGATATCGTGCGCCAGTTTCCCGACGCGTCCATCGGCTTCAGCGTCTACAGCCCGCCCTTCTCCGGGCTCTACATCTACAACGACAGCGTCGCGGACATGGGCAATTGCGCGTCGGACGAGGAGTTCATCGCGCATTACCGCTTTCTCGTCCGCGAGATCTACCGTGTGACAAAGCCGGGCCGCCTCGTCGCTGTCCACTGCAAGGATCTCGTCTACTACCGGACGCAGCGCGGCACTGCCGGCTTGCGCGACTTCCCCGGCGATTTGATCCGCGCTCACACCGAGGCGGGCTTCGACTTCCACAGCCGCGTGACCATCTGGCGCTGCCCGGTGCGCGAGATGACGAAGACGAAGGCGCACGGCCTCCTCTATAAGCAGCTTCGCGCCGACTCGTCCTTCAGCCGGCAAGGCTTGCCCGAATATCTCGTCGTCTTCCGCAAGTGGGCGGCGGAGGGCGAGGCGGTCGAGCCCGTGACGCACGCGCCCGAAGAATTTCCGCTGCCGCAGTGGCAGGAATGGGCGTCGCCCGTCTGGATGACGACGCGCGAGACGGACGTGCTCAACGCCGATGCGGCGCGCGCGCCAGGTGATGAGAAGCACATCTGCCCGATGCCCCTCGACTTAACGCGCCGCGCCATCGCGCTCTGGTCCAATCCCGGCGATACGGTTCTCTCGCCTTTCATGGGAATCGGCTCCGAGGGCGTTGCGGCGTTGCGGCTCAAGCGCCGCTTCATCGGCGTCGAGCTCAAGGAGAGCTATTTCCGGCAGGCCGCACGCTATCTCGACTGGACCGACCGCGCGAGCGAAGGTCTCTTCGATCGCATAGTCGAGGCCACGGAATGACCCGCGCCCTCTACATCGCGCTCGGCGCCGTGGGCTTCCCGGCCTTCGTTGCGGCGCTCTGCTATGGCATCGCGGCCTTGGTCTCGTGGGCGGGCAGCACGGTCACGGCGATGCTTGCCGGCATCTTCGGCGTGCTCCTCTTCGGCTTCATCGGTGCCTGCATCGGCCAGGAGATCTATGACGCGCGACGGAGGCGCTGGCGATGAGCGTGAAGACGCGCGCCGCCGCGACCGCGCAAGCGCAATACCTCAATCGCGCGACGAAGCGCTCGCTCGGCATCAAGCCGGGCTTCGCCGCACCCCGGCCGCAAGGCGGCTGCCGCTTCATCGCCGGCGACCCGCGCGAGGTGATGGCGAAGGGCGAGGCGATCTATTGCGGCAAGCCGGCGCAGCCCAACTCGGCCTATTGCGAGGCGCATCACGCGCGCTGCTACACGCGGGCGCAGGGGCCGGGCTGGATCGAGCCCAAGCGGAGCGGGGTGAACCTGTGAGCATCAAATCCTGGCACGGCCCCCAGCTCGAAGCCGTTTTCGCGCTGATCGAGGAGGCCGCGGCCAAGGGCGCGCGCTGCCCGACGCGCGACGAGATCCGGGCGCACCTCGTCGCCGCGGGACACGGTGGCGAGCCTGTGCGGCTCACGCGCGAGCTCTGCCGGTCGGGCCGCATCATGATCTATGTGCATGCCAAGAACTGGCGCGTCGCCAAGATCATGGCCGGGCCGCATGCCGGCAAAACGACGATGCCGCCGCCACGCCCATGGGCCGCCTATCTCAGGATCGGCGAGACGACGGAGAGGCTTTCGGCATGAGCGATCCCATCATCATCCGCTTCTCCGGCGCGCCCGAGCGCAAGCAGCGTCCGCGCTTCGTCCGCGCCACCGGCCGGGCCTACACGCCCGCGGAGACGCGCAAATACGAGGCGGCGCTGCGCTACGCGGGCCAGGAGGCGATGGGCAATCGGCCGCCTTTCGACAATCCCTGCCGCGTCGAAGTAACGGCGGCGTTCCCGATCCCGCAGAGCTGGCCGCTATGGCGGCAGAAAGCGGCGCGCGAGGGCCGCGAATGGGCCACCGCCAACATCGATGCCGACAACATCCTGAAAGCGATCGGCGATGCCTTCAACGAGGTCATCTGGCGCGATGACCGGCAGATCGTCGCCGTCTCGATCGCCAAGGTCTACAGCGAGAAGCCCGAGGTCGTCATCGTTGTCGAGCCGCTGGCGGTCCTCGAGCGTCCGCGCACCCGCGCGAGGCCGGCGGTCGAGTCGGCGCCGCTCTTCGCGCTCGAACGGCCGCCCTGACGAGAAACGGCGCCGGGGAGGGGTTCCGCGGCGCCGCTCGTGATGAGGAGTGCTATTTGGGAAGACGATATTGGCAGGCGCGCTCTTTCGGTTCAAGCAAAGAGGCATCAAGGGGGTAGATCATGAGCGCCGTGCCTTACATGAACACCTACGTCGCCGATTTCCTGGCCGACACCGAGGACCTGACCAATGAAGAATTCGGCGCCTATGTGCGGCTCATCTTCTTCAATTGGAAGAAGCGCCGGGCGCTCGTCGATGACACGAAGCGCATCGCGCGCCTCCTCCGGTGCACGCCGGGCCGATGGCTGAAGAAGCTCAAGCCGGTCCTTATCGAGTTCTTCGAGACCGATGAAAGCGGCGCGCCGATCGGCGGAAAGCTCGTGCAAAAACGTGTCGAGGCGGAGCGTGCGAAGGCCCTCAATAAGGCATTGAAAGACGACGAATCAGGCATAAAAAATCGCGAAAAAAATGCAAAAAAACAGGCGCAAAAAACGCGCGAATCCGACGACATATTAGAGTTAGAACCAGAACTATCAGATTCCTCCCTTCGGGAGGAGAGAGGCGCTGGCGCGCCCCGCGGCTCCAGGCTGAGGGATGATTTTACCGTTCCCGACGAGTGGGTCGGCGAGGGCTACGCTACCCGGAAAAAGCACCACCTCCCCGAGATCGACCTCGATCTCGAGGCCGTGACCTTCGTCAATTATTGGCGATCGGCGGCCGGCCAGCGCGGCCGCAAGGTGGACTGGCACGCGACCTGGATCAATTGGTGCATCAACGCGAAGGGAGGGGCCAATGGACGAGCGGTCAATCGTGCCACGATCGACGGGAACGGCGCTGACGGCGAGGAAGCCTTCCGACGTGCCGGCCTCGCTCAGGGACTTTCTGACCTCATGGGACCCGACGCAGCCTCTGCCGCCTGAGGTCAAAGCGGGCCTGCCCGCGGCTATCGAAGCCGCCTCGGCAAGCATCGCGCCGGTCGACGAGAAGCGTCTTGCCGTCGCGATCGACGAGACATTCTCGCTGCTGAAGCTGCCGGCGCACTGGCCGAAAATCGCACGCTTTTACCTGGAGGCGCTGGCCGACGTCCCGGCCGACCTGGTCGCGGAAGCGCTCAAGTCCATTCGCCTTTCGCACCGCGGTTATTACGATTTTCCGCAGCCGGCCGATCTCCGCGCGCCGATCGAAAAGGCGCTCTCGGAGCGGCGAAATTTGCGCGCAAAAATGATCGCGGCCGAGCGCCTGTCGCGGCTTCAGTCCGCTCCCGAATCGACGGAAGAATTGAACGAGGAACAGCGGCAAAAGATCGCCGAGCGCTTCCGTGCGCTGGCGATCAGCCTGAACTACACGCCGCCGCCCAAAGAGGTGGCTCCCGAGCCGCCGCAGCACGCGCATGATCCCTATCGGATCGACCGCGTTCTTCACGAGACCGCGCGCTTCAAATTGCGCTCGCCGGACGACCCGGACGTGGCCGCCGAGATCGCCCGCATCGAGGCCGAGAGCGCGAAGTCTTAGCCGCCCAAAACCCCGCCTTTTCTAAGCGCTTGCGCCATTTCGTGGTGACCCGGCGTTAACTCTCGGGGAGTACTGTGGCGCCTATGCACGTCGGCAAGCTCTTGAAATGCGCTGACAATCCCGCCGGCTGGCGAATCGGCGAGCTCATCCGGGCGATCCGCATGGAGCTCGACAGCCGCGCAATCGATCACGAAGGGGCGCTGCGCGCGTCGGCGCTCAAGATTTCAGGCCACCTTCTCCTCGCCGAAGCAGAGATCGAACAGGTGCAGGCCGACGGCCGCACGCTCGACGGGTTCGGGCCGCCGCGCTTGGCGCCGTCGCTGCCGCGGCGATAGCGCCTTTCGAAGATGGGACGGCACGTCGGCGATCGCGGGCGAAGCCCCGGCTTCAGAACGACGCAGGCGACGTGGGAAGCCTATCTGGGTCACCTCGCGACGCTGAGCCCGGTCGAGATCTCGAAGCTGCCGGGAATGCCATCCTCAGCCGCCTTCCGCAAAAAGCGGTTGCGCGATGCTGACTTTGATCACCGCGCCACGGAAACCATGAGCGGACGCCGCCTAAGCAATAGCGGCCGCAAGCGCATCACCGAGGCGGCTTGGGACAGGTTCCTCATCCTGCTGCCGACCGCGGGAGTAGCGGCGCTGGCCACCAAGGAGGGAATGCCGTCGGAGTCGGCCGTCTATCAGCGGCGCAGCCGGGACCCCGCGTTCAGGGCTCGTCTCGACGCAATCATCCACGATCTGCGCCGGGAGCGTCAGCGCAGGATCGAGTCCCGCCTGCGGCTGATCGCTTTGCGGCGGAACCCGGCCTTCAACCGCCGGATGCTCGCCGCCATCGCCACGCGGGCCGCAATGCGCCGCAAGGCTCGCCAAGACCGGCTCGCCGAAGCGCGCCGCGACCGAGTGCGCCCCTTGGGGGAGCGTCTCAATGCCGAGCTCCTGCGCAACGAGCTCTATGCCGCGGCCGCGGCGGTCGTCCCGAGCACGCTCAATGCGGAAACGCGGGGCGACATCATCGGCGACCTGGTTCTGGCCGTGCTGGAGGGAGAAGTCAGCCTCTTGGACCTGCCGAAGGCGGCGAAAGAGGTGACCCGTCGGCATTGGCGGCTCTTCGGCACATACGGCGCCCTGTCCCTCGACGCACCCATAGCGCCGGGCAGCAAAGTGACGATTGGCGATCGAATCGCGGCAGCGGCGGCATGAGCCAAGACTATCTCCAGGCCGCCAAGGAGCGCGCCCTCCTCGCGCTCGGGAATGATGGCCCCGAGGCCGCGATCGCGTC
>DATGLU010000812.1:0-3468 GCA_035294045.1 Roseiarcus sp.
CGCGCGCGAGCTTCTTGTCGAGGCGGCGCGCGCGGCCGGACGCCTGGCGCTCGCCTCGTTCAAGCCGGGCGAGCGGACGGCGGCGCATATTCGCCTGAAAGGCGGCGGCTCGCCGGTGACCGGGGCCGATCTCGCCGTCGACGAATTCCTGAAGCGCGAGCTCGCCGGCCTTTTCCCGGAGGCGGGATGGCTCTCCGAGGAGACGGAAGACGACGAGACCCGCCTTAGCCGCGTGCAGGTTCTCATCGTCGATCCGATCGACGGAACGCGCGCCTTCATCGACGGCGATCCGCGTTGGACCGTCTCGATCGCGCTGGTCGCCGCCGGCCGGCCGGTCGCGGGGGTCGTCCATGCGCCGGCGCTCGACGAAACCTATGCCGCTTCCGCCGGCGGCGGCGCCGCGCTCAACGGCGAAGCGATCGCGGTCTCCGGGCGCGGCCGGCTCGACGGCGCCCATATCGGCGGGCCGCGCGGCCTGGTCCAGGCGCTGGAGCGCGGCGGCGGGCTGACGCTCCGGCTCGAGCCGAAGATACCTTCGCTCGCCTATCGCCTGGCGCTCGTCGCGCGCGGCGCGCTCGATCTCGCCATCGCCTCCGACAAATCGCACGATTGGGACATCGCCGCGGCCGATCTCATCCTCGCCGAGGCGGGCGGGACGCTGGTCGATTCCAACGGCCAGGGCCTCCTTTACAACCGAGCGGACACGCTGCATCCGGCCCTGTTCGCCGCGCCGCGCAAGCTGATCGGGCAAGCGCTGGCGGCGGCCGATGCAACCAAGACCGGGCGCTCGAGCCTCGCCTCCCCCGCCTGAGCCGCCGTCCGAACTTCAAGGAGCCTGCCATGACGGAACCCGAGCGAGACGAGGTCGCGAGCGCGGAATCGCCGCAGCTCCTGCATCTCGTGTTCGGCGGCGAGCTGAAGAATCTCGATACGTACGAATTCCGCGACCCGTCGAAAATCGACGTGGTCGGCATCTTCCCCGATTACGCCAGCGCCGAGCGCGCCTGGCGCGGCAAGGCGCAGATGACCGTCGACAGCGCTCACGTCCGCTATTTCATCGTCCATCTCCATCGCTTTCTCGATCCTTCCGGCCTGGCGCGCAAAAAGCCCTGATTCCATGCTCAAACGCCTGGGCAAGTCCAAGCTCGCGCATGAGGCGCTGGGCTTCCTGCTCGCCGCTTACATCCGCCTCGTCCGGCGCACCAATCGCTTCGACCAGCCCGATCTCGAAAAGCTGGTCGACGGCAAATTGCCGGTAATCGTCGCGATGTGGCACGGTCAGCATTTCATGATTCCCTTCGCCAGGCCGAAGACCATGCCGCGCCTCGCCGCGCTGATCTCGCGCCATGGCGACGCCGGCGCCAATGCGGCGGCTTTGCGCTGGCTCGGCGTCATGCCGATCCGCGGCTCGGGCGGCCGCGCCGAGCAGATGAAGAAGAAAGGCGGCGCGCCGGCGCTGCGCGAAATGCTGCGGGCGCTGGCCGAGGGGACGACCGTCGCATTGACCGCCGACATCCCGAAGCGCGCGCGGGTCGCCGGCATGGGCATCGTCACGCTGGCCCGCCTTTCCGGCCGGCCGATCGCGCCGGTCGCCGTCGTCACCAGCCGGCGCTTCGACTTCAAGTCCTGGGATCGCGCCAGCATCGGCAAGCCGTTCGGCCGCGGCGCGATCGTGGTCGGCGACTTCATCCATGTGCCGGCCGACGCGGACGAGGCGACGATGGAGGCGCTGCGGCGAAAGGTCGAGAAGGGCCTCGACCAGGCTCACGCCCAGGCCTATGCGAAAGTCGGCGCGGCCGATCCCGGCGCCGGCCTGAGACGAGATTGATGGCGCCAGCCAGCCTCATCGCCTACCGCTTGGGCGCGCGCCTCCTGGCGCCGCTCAGCGGGCCCTTGCTGGCCTATCGCCGCGCCCGCGGCAAGGAGGACGCAGCGCGGCTCGGCGAACGCCGCGGCCGTCCCGGCCGCAAGCGACCCGCAGGCTCGCTCGTCTGGCTCCATGGCGCGAGCGTCGGCGAAGCCCTGTCGCTCTTGCCGCTGATCGAGCGCCTGTCGCAAGCCGGCCAGGCGACGTTGATCACCACCGGCACGGTGACCTCGGCGAGGCTTCTCGCCGAGCGCCTGCCGGCCGGCGCGCTGCATCAATACGCGCCGCTCGACGCCCCGCAATATATGCGCCGGTTCATCGCCCATTGGCGGCCCGCCGCGGCGCTGATCGCCGAGTCGGAATTGTGGCCGAACATGATTCTCGAAGCGAGCGCCGCCGGCACGCCGATCATCCTCGTCAACGCCCGGCTCAGCGAGCGATCATACCTGCGCTGGAAGGCGCGGGCGCCGAATTTCATCGGCGCGCTGCTCGCGCGCGTCGACCTCGCCCTCGCCCAGAGCAAAGCCGACGCCGAGCGGTTCAGCCTGCTCGGCGCGCCGCGCGTGGAATTCGCCGGCAATCTCAAATTCGACGCGCCCGCGCCGCCCGCCGATTCGCAAGAACTGGCGATGCTGTCCGGCCGCATCGCCGGACGAAGGGTATGGATCGCCGCCTCGACCCATGAAGGCGAAGAAATCGCCATCGCCGAGACCCATCGCCTGCTCGCGGCGCGCTTTCCCGATTTGCTGACGCTGATCGCGCCGCGCCATCCAAGCCGCGGCGCCGAGATCGCGGCGGCGCTGAACCGCGTCGGGTTGAGCTGCGCCCGCCGCTCGCAAGGCGCCCAGCCCGGCGCGGAGGCGATCTATCTCTGCGACACGATGGGCGAGCTCGGCCTGTTCTATCGCTTGGCCGGAATCGTCTTTCTCGGCAAGTCGCTGATCAAGGAGACGGGCGGCGGCCAAAATCCGATCGAGCCGGCCAAGCTCGCCAACGCCATCCTGCATGGGCCGCATGTCGGCAATTTCGCCGACGTCTACGCGCTGCTCGACGCGTCGGGCGGGGCCGAGGCGGCGCGCGACGCGCGCGGCCTCGCCGAGGCGCTGGGCGCGCTCTTTGCCGACGGCGGCAAATTGCGCGCCATGGCCCGCGCCGCCGCCCAGGCGGTCGAAAGCCAGACCGGCGCGCTCGAGCGCACAATCCGCGCGATCGCGCCCTACCTCGTCGAAGGCAAGGCGTGAAGGCGCCGCGTTTTTGGGCGCTAGACCCGCCCAGCGCCGCCGCGCGCGCCTTGCAGCCGCTCGGCGCCGCCTATGGCGCGCTCGCCGCTTGGCGCATGCGACAGCCAAGCCGGCGCGTCGGCGCGCCGGTCGTTTGCGTCGGCAATTTCATCGTCGGCGGCGCCGGCAAGACGCCAGCGGCGATCGCCCTCGCCAAGCTGCTGGCGGCGCGCGGCGAGGCGGTCGCCTTCTTGTCGCGCGGCTATGGCGGAGCGGCGCGCGGCGCGCCGGTCGAGGTCGACCCGAAGCGGCATTCGGCCGACGAGGTCGGCGACGAGCCGCTGCTTCTGGCGCGCGTTGCGCCCTGCTTCGTCTCGCGCG
>DATGLU010000813.1:0-2384 GCA_035294045.1 Roseiarcus sp.
CCCGCCAAAGCAAAATCGCCTCTGCGCGGATTTTATTCCGGGTCAGGCCAGCTCGGGTGCCGGCCTTTCGCTTTGGTTTTTGCTGCGGCTTCGGAGGGGCTTTCGACGCCAACTTCAAGGGCATGAGAAGTCTCATCAAATAGACAAGCGATATATTTCATTAAACACAAGATTTAATGACGTAAAGCGCATTTTCGTGAGCCACGCCTCAAGCAGGCGACAGCGCCAGCGGCTCTGCAAGTCCCAAAACCCGCGCCTGATCCGCCCTCTTAAGCCCCTGTTCCGACAAGCGAGCCCGATGACCCGTAACTTGCAGATTTTATGCGCGCTCCGCCATCGGCGAGGGCCCGGAGCAGGCTCGAATCTAAGCCTTGACCTGTTTTTCTCCTGTTAAAACAGGGTAAGCGCGCCGGAGACCGGTTCGCGGAGACTGCGTCCGCCACCAAGCAAATTCCGAAACCTGCACAATTCAAAATAGCGCGCGGAAGGCTTGAAACCGAGTTGTTTCGGCTTCACGCGGTCTGCTGTCTGGCGGAAAGCGGCCCGGGCGGGCGCTCTCGGACCGTGTGCGAGACGCCAACCTCATTCAAAACTCCTATGGCGCGCAGTCATGGGCTCATTGACGACCCGTGGAAGGATCGAGCGGTTGCTCCGCGTCCTTCCGGCATGACCACATGCAGAGTTGATCCCGCTGGCGGGCTGATTGTGATATTCCTGGCAGGCATAATGGGCTGACGAACTCAACTGGCGTGAATGGAGGCGGATGTTGACCAAGAATGTGATTTGCCTTTGGTACGACGGCGCAGCGGAAGAGGCCGCCAGGTTCTACGCCCAGACGTTTCCGGACAGTGCGGTCAAAGCGGTTCATCTTGCCCCCGGGGATTTCCCAGCTGGCGAACAAGGGCAGGTGCTCATGGTCGAGTTTACGGTGGTGGGCGTGCCCTGCCTCGGCCTGAATGGCGGCCCGGCTTTCAAGCATAGCGAGGCCTTTTCCTTTCAGATCGTCACCGAGGACCAGGCCGAGACCGATCGCTACTGGAACGCCATCGTCGGGAATGGCGGCGCGGAGAGCGCATGCGGGTGGTGCAAGGACAAATGGGGCTTGTCGTGGCAGATCACCCCACGCGTATTGTTGGAAGCAACGACCGATTCCGATCGCGCGGCCGCCAAGCGCGCTTTCGAGGCGATGATGAAAATGAAGAAGATCGACATCGCCGCGATCGAAGCAGCACGACGCGGATCGGGTCGCTAACAATGGCGCAAAACCATCGAACCGCCTAACCCGCAGATTGTGCTTGCGCGGGCCGCGGTCGATTTGCGGACCACAGCGCGGACGCCAATCTTCGCTTTTACGGTGGTCAGTCTAGGTCGGCGGATGTCCGACGGCCGCCCCGCGCTCAGAATGAAATGAGCGGCGAGCGCTAGCTCGCCCGGCCAAAGACAAGCCGGCTCACCCGGTTGCGCTCGATGAAGTCCCAGTCGTAGACAACGCCGAGTCCCGGGCCGTCTGGAACAGGGACGCAGCCATCCGCCCCGATCGCCGCCGCTTGGTCTGAATAGCCGCACAAATAGATCGGCGGCGTTGTATTGAGCATGTCCGGGCCGATCAGCGCCATCTCGTAGAAATGCGTGTTCGGCGTCGCCGCCATAATCGCCCGGTGCGCCGGGCCGCAGGCATGGTATTGGACGTCCAAACCGAGCGCCTGGCAAAAATGAGCTATCTTCAAAGCGCCGGTAATGCCCATGTCGTATTCGGGATCGGCGTGAATCAGGTCGCCGCCGCCGCCAAGAGTGAAGGCCGCCTTGGCCTCAAGTCCCCGAACGTGCTCGCAGACCAAGAGCGGCGTATCGAGCCGCTCGCGCAGCCGCTTGTGCCCTTCGACTGCGCCTCCGGTGTCGCGATAGGGATCTTCGTACCAGAAGAAGCCGGCCTCGTCGCAAGCTCGGCCGACCGTCAGCGCATCACGCCATGTCCGCAACTGCGAAGCAGGATCGAGCATCAACGGCCATCCGTCGCCAACGGCTTTGCGAACGCCGAGCACGGTCGAGACCTCGCGGTCGACATCGCCGTTGTGCCAGCCGTGGACCTTGAAGCCAGCGAAACCGCGTTGCCTGCAAGCGACGGCATAGTCGGCAAAAGCTCGCGGCGTATCAAGGCCGCCCGGCTCCTCCTGACCGTGATAGGTGCTGGCGTAAACCGGCAGCTTGGTCCGGAATCCGCCGAGGAGCCGCGCGACAGAGACATTGCGCCGTTTGCCAGCGAGGTCCCAAAGCGCGATATCGAGCGGACCATGGCCCATATGGTCGTAGGCGCGAACCTCTCGGCGGAGATCTTGCCAAATCTCCTCGCGTGCGTCGGGATCGCGCCCAACAAGATGCGGGGC
>DATGLU010000814.1:0-6884 GCA_035294045.1 Roseiarcus sp.
TCTCCAGCTCTCGGGACTCCAGCGGCTTTCAGCCATAATCGACGCCTTGACTCAAGTTTGCGGCGCGCCGCTACGCCAGTTTCGTCCGAGGCGCGCCTTGCGCGGGCTTATACACCAAGGCGCCGGCTTGGCGATATGCGCGCCCGGAAGCGCCCGCCCGCGATTTTCGCCCCTATCTCGGATGGGACGCGTCCAATATAGGAGGACGGTCCAGCCTTTGATTCGAATCCGCCTCTTGTCGCCCTATTCCGCCATCGCCGCGCTGCTCGCCTCGGCTTTCTTGCTGATCGCCGGCAATGGGCTCGTCACCGTGCTGACGCCCTTGCGGGCGACGATCGAGGGCTTTCCCGAATTGACCCTCGGCCTGCTCGGCTCGGTCTATTTCGGCGGCATGCTGGCGGGGACCTTGGCGACCTCTCTCCTCGTGCGGCGCGCCGGCCATATCCGGGCCTTTTCCGCCCTGGTCGCTGGCGCCGTGGTCACGGTGATTTTGCTGCCGGCGATCATCAACCCGATCGCCTGGCTCGTCCTGCGCGGCGCGCTCGGCTTCGTCTTCGCCGGCCTCTATTCGGTGATCGAATCCTGGATCAACGCCAAGGCGACCAATTCAAACCGCGGCGCGCTTTACGGCTTCTACCAGATCGTCGCCTACGCCGCCTCTGCCGGCGGCCAGATGGCGATAACGCTGCAATCGCCGACCTCCTTCGTCGGCTTCACGATCGGCGGCGCGCTGCTCGCCCTCTCGACCATTCCGCTCGCCTTGACCAACGCCGACGCGCCGATCCCGCCGCGCGTCGTCCGCTTGCGCCTGATCTGGCTGATGCGCCTCTCGCCGGTCGGCGCCCTCGCCGCCTTTCTTGTCGGCGCGACCAACGGCGCCTATTCGGCGCTCGGGCCGGTTTACGCTTTGGGCGTCGGCTTCGCGCCGCAGGCGGCGCCCCTCTTCACCACGGCGGTGACGATCGGCTCGGCGCTCGGCGTCTATCCGGCCGGCCGCCTGTCGGACCGCGTCGACCGTCGGGCGATGATCGCGGTCCTATCCGGCGTCGGCGCGCTGATCGAAATCGCCCTCTGGCGATTCCAAGGCGGGCAAGCGGCGCTCGTCGCGCTCGGCTTCGCGGTCGGCGCGACCACGTTCACGCTCTATACATTGACAACGTCGCACGCCAATGACCGCGCCAAGGCCGAGCAGACGGTGCTCGTCTCGACCGGCCTGCTCTTTCTCTACTGCGCCGGCGCGATCATAGGGCCGATCGTCGCCGCCGCCTTGATGCGAGACGGCCGGCCCGGCATGCTTTATGCGCAGAATGCGGTCCTGCATCTTGGGCTCGCCGCTTTCGCGCTGTGGCGGTACGTCTACACGCGCCGCGCTCGCACGCTGGTCAAGAAGGCGGCCAGCGAACTCGCTTGACGCCTAGCCGCTCGCAGCCCAGGGCCGTCCGTGCTACAATCGCCCAATGAACATCCGCGTCACCCGAGCGGCTGAAGGGCTTGATCGGCGCGCTTTCACCGTCGCCGAAATCGAGCAAATGACGGCCGCCGGCATTCTCGCCGAAGACGAGCGCGTCGAACTGATCGGCGGGGAGATCGTTCCGATGTCGCCCAAGGGCAATCAACACGAGGTCGTGAAAACGGCGCTGACTGTCTATTGGGCGCGCAAGCTCGCCGCGGACCTCCTCTTCACGACCGAAACGACATTCAGGCTCAGCATCGACACCTATCTTGAACCGGATTTCGTCTTTTACCCGAAGGCCGCAGGATTGAAGGGCCTCAGCGGCGCAACCGCGCTGCTGGTCGTCGAGATCGCGGATACGAGCCTCGGCTATGATCTCGGCCGCAAAGCTCGCCTCTACAGCGATTTTGGCGTCGCCGAGCTCTGGGTGATCGACGCCGTACGGCTGCGCACGCATGTCCATCGCGACCCAAGGCCGACCGGCTATGGCTCCATCGTCGAATTTTCAGCCGATCAGCGGCTCGTTCCGGGCGCGACGCCGGCGCTGAGCGTGACGCTTTCGGAGCTCGAGCTGGAATAGCTATATTCGGGCGTGACCGCGTCTCGCCCCCGCCAAAGCAAACCCGCGGGCGCCCGCATGGGATAGCGGCGCTCCTTCGGCCTGCCCATCGGGATATGGAATGATCAGTCTTTGACCACCGAAATATCCGGCGCCGCCGGATTTTTCATGCCGACGACATGGTAACCCGCATCGACATGCAGAATCTCGCCGGTCACGCCTGACGACATCGGCGAGAGAAGGTACACCGCGCTCTGGCCGACATCCTCGATCGTCACCGTGCGCCTCAGCGGCGCGTTGTACTCGTTCCAGCGCAGAATGTAGCGGAAGTCGCCGATGCCTGACGCGGCGAGGGTCTTGATCGGCCCGGCGGAAATCGCGTTGACCCTGATGGCCTTCTCGCCGAGATCGGCGGCGAGATAGCGCACGCTCGCCTCGAGCGCGGCCTTGGCGACGCCCATCACGTTGTAGTGCGGCATCCATTTTTCGGCGCCGTAATAGGTCAGGGTCAGCATCGAGCCGCCCTTCGCCATCAACTTCTCGGCGCGCTGCGCGAGCGCGGTGAAGGAGTAGCAGGAGATCAGCAGCGACTTCGCGAAATTGTCCTCGGTCGTGTCGATATAACGGCCGGTCAATTGATCCTTGTCCGAGAAGGCGATGCAATGGACGAGAAAATCGATGCCGCCCCAAAGCTTCTCGGTCGCGGCGAAGACGGCGTCCATCGAGCTGGAATCGGTCACGTCGCAATGGCCGACCACTTCGGCGCCGAGCTCCTGGGCCAGCGGACGCACCCGCTTCTCCAAGGCTTCGCCCTGAAAGGTCAAAGCCAGATCGGCGCCCCCCGCCCGAGCCGCCTTGGCGATGCCGTAGGCGATCGACCGGTTATTGGCGACGCCCAGGACGAGCCCGCGCATCCCGTTGAGCGGCCCGGCGGCCGGCAAATCCGCCCTCTCGCCCTCAGCCATCGAAAACCTCGCCATATTCATGAAGGACCCTCGACTCGGCCGATCTACGCCCTCAAAGCCGCATCCTTATCGTCCGCGCCCGCCGCTGGGAAGAGCCCGCCGAACGCCCTTCGCCTCACAAAAAATGTGTGAAATTTCACAGAGAGCTTGGAGCGGACCATCGGTCGGTCTAGATTTTATTAAGGATAATTCGCGTGGGACGCGATGCTGAGCTCGACGGCCGAATGGCGCGAGGAGGCGCGGGCGGTCAGGCGCTTCGCCGTCGCCTTGGCGTCGGATGAGCGCTTCGCGCGCGACCGGGGCGCGGCGGCGCTCGTCGCCGACAGCCTGGTCAATCGCGCGCTTCTGGCTCTTCACAATGGCGAGGGACCGGCGGCGTTGAGCCGGCGTTTGCGTCTTCTCTGCCTGCTGGTGCGATTCCATCGCCGCCATATCCATTTGCGCAGTTTCGACGAGGATTGTCCGGAAAGCGGCTTTGCCGGCGGCGCGCCGATGGAGCGCGCCGTCGCGGCCCTGCCCGCCGAATGGCGGGAAGCGCTTTTGCTCGTGGCGATCGAGCGCCTGTCGCACCAAGAGGCGGCGGCCGTGCTCGAAATCTCGCTGGCGGCGCTGCTCGACCGCCTCGCCCGCGCCCGCGCCGCGCTCTCGCAGGCGTCGTCGGCGGCTCCGGAGCGCCGCAACGCCGCGCCGCATTTGCGGCTGATCAAGTGAGCGCCGGCGCGCCGTTGGCGCAGGCTTTGGCCTATGCGGACGATTGCTTAGCGCCGGACGAGCGGCGCGCCTTCGAACGGCGAATGGCGGCCGATCCGGCGCTCGCCGCGCGGATCGAGCAGTGGCGGCGCCAGAACGAGGCCATCCGCCAAGCCTTCGCCGACGTCGCCCTTGCTGAGAGCGCGGCGCCGGCGACCGCGACCGTCCCGCCGCCGCTCCGCCGCGATTTCGGCCGCCGGCGGCAATCGCCGTTCGATGCAGATGCGACAGGACGCAGCCTCGCTCGCTCCGGCGCGCCGCCGCAGCCGGGCGAGATCGCCAGGCCAGCGCCGCGGCGGCGTTTGCCGCGGCGCGGCTTCGCCCTGTTCGCCGCGGCTTTCGCCTTGGTCTGGAGCGCTGCGCCGGCGCCTCGCGATGCTTCCGCCGACTTGGCCAGCGCGGCGTTTTCCGCCTTCCGGACTTTCGCCGATGGCGGCGCGCCGGAATTCGCCACGACGGAAACCGCGGCGCTTGAGACATGGCTGCGGGGTCGGCTCGGCGGCTGGCTCGCCCTTCCCGATCTCGGCGCAGCCGGCTTGACGCTGGTCGGCGGGCGCGTGATTTCCGGCGCGGAAGGACCGGCCGCGTTTGCGCTCTATCGCGATCGCGCCGGCGCGCGCGTCGGCCTGACCGTCGAATCAAGCGAAACAGCGGCGCCGCCGCTCATCCGCGCCAGCGGCGCCCTGGTCGCGACCGCCTTGGCCGCGCCGGGCCCGGAGCAAGCGACGCTCGTCGCCGTCAGGGGCGAAGTCGATATCGGCGGCTTGGCCCGCCGCGCCGATTTCCCGACGCCGGAGCGGCAAGCAACGCCTTGATAATGGACGACAATTGATCGCGCGCGATCGACATGTCTTGAATGGCTTGCCGGAGGGCTGTGTTAAATCGGGATTTTCCCGAGGAAAATCATTTGCTTATTCATGTTGAGTTCATCTTCGTTCATGCACTTTCGGGGCGATCCTCGCTTCTGAGGATAAAAGGGGAATTCTAAGACAATGAAGAAGATCGTTCTCGCCGCGGCTGCGCTCGCGGTCGGCTTTGGCGTCGCGCCGGCTTTCGCCGACGACGCCGCGAAGCCCGCGCCGGCGCCGATGGTTCATCACCACCATCATCACCATCACCATATGATGCACCATCATCATCATCACCACCATCATCATCACATGATGAAGAAGGAAGAGCCGAAGAAGAGCTGAGCGCGGCGACAAGCTTTTTAAGAGACGAAATCCCGGCCGCGACAAGCGGGCCGGGATTTTTCTTTTGGTGTAGCTCTGCGTCGTTCCGCGAAAGCGGGAATCGGCGGATGCTATGCCCGTCGCGGTTCCTGGATTCCCGCTTTTCGCGGGAATGACAGCGCTCCATCTTGAGGTACGTACGAGGCCGACCTTACATCCCGGCGCGAGGATTGTACGGCTTTTCGTCGCGCCAGCGGCGCATCAGCGCTTCGAGCTCGGGATCGGTTTGGGCTGGCAGCACAATGCGCAAGGTGGCGTAGAGATCGCCCTGCGCGCTCTCGCCGGCGGCGGGAAGGCCCTTGCCGCGCAGGCGCAGCACGCTGCCGCTGCTCGCGCCGCGCGGCACCGAGATCTCGACTTCGCCGCTTAAGGTCGGCGCGCGCACTTTGGCGCCGAGAACGGCTTCGTAAAGCGTGATCGGCAAATCGAATCGCAGATCGCGTCCCTCAACCTTGAACAAAGGATGCGGCGCGTAGCGGATGGTCACCATGGCGTCGCCGGCGGGGCCGCCGCGCGCGCCGGGTTGTCCCTGGCCGCGGAGGCGAATCTGCTTGCCCTCTTCGACGCCGACGGGAATCTCGACATCGAGCGTCTTGCCGGTCGGCAAGGTCACCCGCGCCGAGCCGCCAGTTGCGGCGAGCGCCAGCGGCACGGTGGCGACCGCCACGACGTCCTCGCCGCGCAGAGGCGCGCGCGAGCGGCTCGCGCCGCCGCCGCGCAAATTGAAAAGCTCCGACAGGAAATCGGGATCGACGCCAGCCGCGCCGCCGCCGACGCGCTCGCCATCGCCGAAATCGAAGCTGTAATGGGAGAAATCGGGTCCGGCGCCTTGCCGCGCCCGCCCGCGGCGGCTGCGCATGAAGTCTTCGAAGCCGGGCGCGCGCGGCTTGCCCTCCGCGTCGATTTCGCCGCGGTCGAACTCGGCCCGCTTCTTCTCGTCGCCGAGAATTTCGTAGGCGAGATTGATTTCCGCGAAACGGTCCTTGGCGCGCGGCTCCTTGCTCTGATCGGGATGGAATTTCTTGGCAAGCCGCCGATAGGCCGACTTGATCTCTCCCGCGCTCGCCGATTTGGCGAGCCCGAGGACCTCATAAGGATCGCGCATGATGAGCCCGTCTTCGGCGTCCGCCCAAAGGCGCGGGCGCCCCTGTCTCGATCCCTCAATTTGGGCAGCCGGCGCGTCCGGCGCAAGAGGAGCCCCGCCTTAAGGCCGCGCTCGCTACAGCGCTTTCCACGGCTGCGCCTCGTCGACGAACACCGTATCGCCGGCCATCAGGCAGCCGATCCCCTGGATGGTCTTACTCCCCTCGCCGGCGTTGATGCGGGCAAGAAAGGCGCGGCAGGTCTGGCCGTCGCGCTTGAACGCGCCGGCGACCGGCTGGAAAGCGCCGCGATGGCCGGAATGCGGATTGTCCCATTGTTTCGGCGCGTCCTCGAGCCCCGATTTCAGCGCCTCGGCGAGGCGCGGCTCGGCGATCCGCCAATCCGCCTCGTCGAGATCGCCAGCAAAAGGGCCAGGGCGCGCCTTGATCGAGCCGGTCGCATCGTCGCTGATCAGGGAAGGCAGCGGGAAGCTCAGCGCGCAGCCCGCCAAAGCGATCGCCAAGCCGGCCGACGCCGCCAATCCCACTAAATTCCGAAATCTTCCGCCGAAAGTTCCGCCGCGCTCGTCTGGAATCATGAATCGGATCATACTGGGCAAGGTCGTCTCGGGCGGCTGGCTTCAACACGCGAAAACCATGCGGAGATTTCACCTTGAAGGAGTTAACGTCTGGTGACTTCACCGAGGCCGTCGACCCGTTCGCGCTGTTCAGGCAATGGTTCGAGGAAGCCCGCGCCAGCGAGCCGAACGATCCCGAGGCCATGGCGCTGGCGACCGTCGATGCCGACGGTCTGCCCAATGCGCGCATGGTGCTGATGAAGGC
>DATGLU010000815.1:0-18978 GCA_035294045.1 Roseiarcus sp.
GTACTGCATTAGACGCCGCCGCAGCGCCCCCCCTTCTCCCCGCAAGGCGGGGAGAAGGGGATCACCTCCGCGAAGCGGGGAGAAGGGGTGCTACCTCCCCAGCAGCAGATCGGCGACGGCGTTGACCAGGGTCTGCGGCCGGGCCGGCTTGGAGACGATTTTGCAGGTCGGCCATTGCGCGCGCAGCGGGTCGACTTCGGCTTGGCCGGTATAGAAGGCGAAGGGCACGTTGCGGCCGTTCAGGCGATCGGCGACGCGCGCGGTCGTCTCCTCGCCCATGCGGAAATCGAGCACGGCGACCGACGGCGCATTCTTCTCGACCGAGACGAGCGCATCCCGGACGGTACGGCAGAGGCCGACTTCGCCGCCCGCCTCGCTCAAAATCGCCTCGAGCTCCATCGAAATGAAAAAATCGTCCTCGACGACGAGGATGCGCGCGCCCGTTAGCGGTCTGGCAACGGCTTCTGGAGCATATCCGTCAGCGTCCCGCTCCATGATCTGCGCCTTCCGGCAGCGGTATCTCGATCGTGCAGACAAGGCCGCTTGGGCCGAAATCATTCGTCACGACCGCGTCGGGTATGCCGCGCTCGATCAACGAGGTGCCGAAGCCGGTTTTCGGCCGTCGCGCCGGCGGGCCTCCCTCTTCCCGCCATACAATGCGCGCCGCCGGCTTTTCGTTCCGCGAGATCACGCTCCAGGCGACATGGACGGTTCCGCCCGGCCGCGACAAAGAGCCGTATTTGGCGGCGTTGGTCGCGAGTTCGTGCACGACCAGGCCGAAAGGCGTCGCAAGGTCGGCCGGCAACAGCACCGGCTCGCCTTCCAGGCGCACCCGGTCGGGATTTTCGAGCAGATAGGCTTCGAGCTGGCTGCGCGCCAGCGCGCCGAGATCGGCGCCTTTCCATTCGGTCTGGACGAGAAGATTGTGCGCGGCGGCGAGCGCCGAAAGACGGCCGCTGAAACGGGCGATGAAATCCTCCCCGGCATAGGCGCGCAGCGTTTGCGTGGCGATCGCCTGAACCACGGTCAGCGTGTTCTTGACGCGATGGGTGAGTTCGGCGAGCAGCAGGCGCTGCCGCTTCTCCCATTCCCTGCGCTCGGTAATGTCCTGCGTGCTTTCGAGGACGAGCCGCTTGCCCTCGATCGTGTCGAGAACCAGGCGGCTTTCGACGGTCAATTCGCGCCCGCTTTTTGTCGTATGCTTGAGCTCGCCGTTCCAACTGCCCTCGTCGGCGAGCTTCTCGCGGAAGTCGCCGAAGGCCGGATCGGCGATCGTCGCCAGAAGCTTGTCCTTCTTCTTGCCGAGAGCCTCGTCGCGGCTGTAGCCGTAAAGCTCCTCGCAGCCGCGGTTCCATTCGAGGACGCCGCCATTGTCGAAGTCCCAGATGAAGATCGGGTTGCGCGAGACTTCGACCAGCCTCTTGACTTGCCGGAGACTTTGCTCGCTGGCGCGCAAAGCCTCGTCGACCTGCTTGCGCCCGGTGATGTCGACAAAGGTGATGACGACGCCGTCGATCTTGTCGTCGACGGTGCGATAGGGCCTGAGGCGCAGATCGTACCAACGATTGTCCCGGCTGCGGATTTCGTGCTGAATCGGCGTCAATCGGGCGAGGACGGCCTGGGCGTCGGCGGTCAGGTGCTCGTATTCGAGGCGATGGGCGAAATCGGTGACCGGCCGGCCCTCGTCGCTCGGCGTGATCGAGAACAGCTCGGTCACCGGCTGGGTGAAGCGTTTGATGCGCAGCGAGGAATCGAGAAACAGCGTGCCGAAATCGGTCGCCGCCATCAGGTTCTGCAAATCGCCATGGGCGCGGGAGACCGCTTCGAGCTTCAGCTTCAACTCGCTGTTGACGGTCTGCAGCTCCTCGTTGATCGATTGCAGCTCCTCCTTGCTGGTCTCGAGCTCCTCGGAGGTCGAGCGGTATTCCTCGTTGATCGATTGCAGCTCTTCGTTGGCGGCGCGCAATTCCTCGTTGGCCGCGTCCGATTCTTCGCGAGTCGTGCGCAAGCGCGCTTGCGTCAGTTGCAGCTCCTCCTTGAGCCGGCGGATGACCTCGTCATGGGCGGCGATCTGGTCCGAGCCGGCCTCGGCGGCGCCTTGCTCGACCGGCTCGCCCTCGATGAACAGAACGACGGCGTTGTGCGGCATGGCGTCGCCGGACTCCTCGGCCGGCTTGACCTGGATGTGGACGCGATGCGGCGAGCCGTTGAAGCGGACGAGGATCGGCAGGCTCAGCGTCGATTGCCCTCGCTCGAACACGCGATGCAGCGCGCTGCGCAATTCGAAGCGCAGTTCCGGCCGCGCCAGGTCGACAATATCGCCGCTTAAGGCGCCGCCCGACGGCTGCAAGAAGCGGCCGGCATTGTCGGAAAGGTGCACGACGCGATGGCTGCGATCGACCAGT
Organism: Roseiarcus sp.; assembly: GCA_035294045.1. GTDB lineage: Bacteria > Pseudomonadota > Alphaproteobacteria > Rhizobiales > Beijerinckiaceae > Roseiarcus. The sequence continues at coordinate 2,406 of DATGLU010000815.1, forward strand.
ACGCTTGGGGGGGCCAGTCTTTCGATCGCCTGGCGATGCGAGGCCGCTTCGTTGAGCACCGCGCTCGGGCTGAGCATTCGGCCGAATTGCGGCGTCTGCTCGGGCAGGCGGATGCCGCCAAGCAGGCGCGGCAGAAGGCGCGGCTTGTCGCTTGGCTGCGCGGTCGATTGATAGAGCCGCGCCTTGCGGTCGATGGTGCGGAAAAGGCCGGCCGGATTGTCGGCCGTCTCCGACGAGCCGAGCAGGAGAAAGCCGTTCGGCTTCAGCGCGTAGTGGAAGGTGCTGCAAGCCTGCTGCTGCAATTCGCGGTCGAGATAGATGAGCAGGTTGCGGCACGAAATGAGATCGAGCCGCGAGAAGGGCGGGTCCTTGAGCAGGCTGTGATTGGCGAACAGCACGATGTCGCGCAGCTCCTGCCGGACCCGATAGTGATCGCCCTCGCGCACGAAGAAGCGCCGCAACCGCTCCTCGCTGATATCGGCCTCGATCGCCGCCGGGAAGCGCCCTTCCCGGGCGATCGTCAGCGCCCGGGCGTCGAGATCGGAGCCGAAGACTTGCAGCGAGGGGCGAATTTCGTGCTTCGACGCCTCCTCCATCAGCAGCATCGCGACCGTGTAGGTTTCCTCGCCGGTCGCGCAGCCCGGCGTCCAGACGCGGATCGTGTCGCTGCGCTCCTTGCCATGGAAGAGCTCGGGCAAAGCCAGGTTTTTGAGCGCTTCGAACGCTTCGCCGTCGCGAAAGAACGTCGTCACCGAAATCAAGAGATCGCTGAGTAGCGCTTGCGCCTCGTCCTCGTTGTCCCGCAGGATTTCGTAATAGTCGCGCGGCTCGACGGTGCGGGTCACGGTCATGCGGCGGGCGATGCGCCGGACGACGGTCGAGCGCTTGTATTTCGAGAAATCGTGCCCGGTTCTGACCCGCACATGCGCCAGAATCCGGCGCAGCACGCCCTCGTCGAAATTCCGCGCCGCGGCCATCGCGTCGCTGTCCTTGTTGCGAATGAGCTCCGTCAGGCGTTGCGCGAGATCGCGCACCGGCAAGACGAAGTCGGCGACGCCGGTGGCGATCGCGCTGCGCGGCATCGAGGCATATTCGGCCTCGTTCGGATCTTGCACGAGAATGATGCCGCCGGCCTCCTTGACGGCGCGCACCCCGACCGCGCCATCGGCGCCGGCGCCGGTCAGGATCACGGCGAAGCCGTCGCCGTGCTGCTCGGCGAGCGAGCGGAAGAACAAATCGATCGGCGCGCGCTGGCCGCGCGGCTCGTCGAAAGGGGCGGAGGAAATATGATTGTCGGCGATGTCCAGGCGGCGATCCGGCGGGATCAGATAGACATGATTTTCCTGCAAGGGCAGCGTCGTTTGAACCTGCGCGACGCGCATGCGGGTATGCGACGCCAGGATATTGGCGAGATCGCTGCGCGTTTTCGGATCGAGATGAACGACGACGACGAAAGCCGCGCCGCTCGCGTCCGGCAAGGCGTCGAAAAAGGTCTGCAAGGTCTGCACGCCGCCGGCCGAGGCGCCGACGCCGACAATCACCGGCTTGGGGCTGAACTGGTCAGACTGGGCGCCGGACTCGGCCGTTCCGTCGTCGTCAACCATCTCGCTCCGCCTCGCCAACGCTCCGCCGCCGTCTTAAGACTAGCCGCATCGGCCCCCCCCCCACAAGGGAAAGCAAAATGACTTCAAGGCCCTCAAGTCATTGGGCTGCGCGCGAGCTCCCTTCTCAACCGGTCCATATCGAAAACATGGAGGGCTTGCGATTCTTCAAAAGTAGCGAGAAGCGCGCGGGCGGCGGCGACGTCATGGCCGTCGCGCTCCAACTGGTCGATCAGGCGGCGTTGTCGAGAAATGTTCCGTTCGCCGATGGCGACGGCCTCTTCGGCTTTGGCGAGATGCGCGGCGATCATGGCGCGGCTCATGGAAGACGGCCCAGCGCGGGAAGTGGAAATTCCTCGCTCGACATGAGGCAGCATCCTGACGCCAAACGCTCGGCGGTCCCTCCAACCTCAATCGCAATCCGCAAAGGCCGCGGAAAGGTCGTCCCGGAACGACGAACGCGCCTACTTTTGATCGGCTAAAGGCTCCTCCGTCATCGCGGAGCCGCTGGCGCGTCGATCGGCGCGCGCCGCCAGCTTGTCGTAATCGGCGGCGATCCGAAGCATCCTCTCTTTCGCGGCCGGGTCGTGCATCTCCTCGGCCAGCACGCGCATTTCCTCGCCGCGCTTCCGCCAATGTTCGGAATCGTTGATGAAAAGCGCCGACGGCATGACCGCCCCCAAGCAGTGGATCATCGTCCGAAAAACCGCGGCGGTCCAGCGGAAAATGGCTCTGGCGAGGCGGTTCGCGACAGGCTTTCACGAGGTTCGAAGCGGCGCTTGCAGAGCGCCGGGCGGAACAATCGGGCGGAACGGCGGTTGCCGCCTATAACGCTGCGCCGCAGGAGAATGGCATGGCCGACCGCGACATCCTGGCCATCGGCGCCTCGGCCGGCGGCTTCGACGCGCTGCGTTTCCTGGCGCGCGGGTTTCCCCGCGATTTTCCGGCTTCCGTCTTGATGGTGATTCACCTGCCGGCTCAGGTTCCTTCGATGCTGGACGCCATCCTGACGCAAGCCGGCGCGCTGCCGGCGAGCTTCGCCAAGGACGGCGAAACGATGAAGCGCGGCCATATCTATATCGCTCCCCAGGAGCGCCATCTGCTGATTGACGGCGACAAGCTGCAATTGGGCTGCGGTCCGCGCGAGAACAACACCCGCCCCGCGATCGATCCGCTGATGCGCTCGGTCGCTCTGTGCTGCGGATCGCGGGCGATCGGCGCGGTGCTGACCGGCACGCTCGGCGACGGCGCGTCGGGCCTGCACGCCCTGAAGACATGCGGCGGAATCGCCGTCGTGCAGGACCCGAGCGACGCGGCCTTTCCGGAAATGCCCGCGGCGGCTTTGAGCCGCGTCAGGCCGGATCACGTCGTCAGTCTCGCCGCGATGCCGGCTCTGTTCGACAAGCTCGTGCGCGAGCCGGTCGGGACGGCGAAGCCGGTTCCCGACGAGATCAAATACGAAGTGGAGATTGCACGAAGCGGACGCGCCACGATGAGAAACATGGATCATCTCGGCCGACGCTCGGTCCTGGCCTGTCCGGACTGTCACGGCGTCATGTGGGAAATCGACGAAGGCGATTTGGTGCGCTACCGTTGCCATGTCGGCCACGCCTATACGGCCGAGCTGCTGAGCGTCTCGCTCGATGAAAACCTGACCCGCGCTTTGGGCAGCGCCTTGCGCGCGCTCGACGAGCGGCTCGCCTTGGCGCAGCGACTGGGGGACCAGGCGCGGGAAAAGGGCTTGAACCACGTCGCCCAATCCTGGGCCGAGAAGGCGCAGGAATTCGAGAAAGAGGCGCAAGTGATCCGCCGCGCGATCCAGCGCTTCGACGAGCTCGCCGTCGTCGCCGAGAAGAGACAATCCCCGCACCCCGCGAATCGCAACCCTCGCCCCGCGCAGCGGGGAGAGGGTGGCCGCGAAGCGGCCGGGTGAGGGGCGGCGCCGCGCTTTGTGGTTAGCGCGTCGTGGGGCGCGTACCTTTCGAGTCCTGCGCAGCCCCTCATCCGGCGCTTCGCGCCACCTTCTCCCCGCAAAGCGGGGAGAAGGGGTCATATCAGCCGCAGGCTCTTCAGGCTGGCGTGGCCTTGCCGGCCGACGATCAGGTGGTCGTGCACGACGACGCCGAGCGGCGCGCCCATGGCGATGATCTCCTGCGTCATCTTCACGTCGGCGCCGGACGGCGTCGGATCGCCGGACGGATGATTGTGGACCAAAATGATCGCCGAGGCCGAGAGCTCGAGCGCGCGGCGCACCACTTCGCGCGGATAGACCGGCGTGTGATCGACCGTGCCGGCGCCGAGCTTCTCATCGGCGATCAGGCCGTTGCGCTTGTCGAGAAAAAGGCCGTGGAACTCCTCGCGCTCGGCGAAGGCGATCGCGGTGCGGCAATAGTCGACGAGCGCGCTCGACGAGCCGATTGCCTGGCGCTTCTTCGCCGCGCCTCTCGCGAAGCGCTGCGCGCTCGCCTCGACGATCTTGAATTCGCCGATCGCGCCTTGCGTCATGCCGGCGACTTCCGCCAGCCGCTCCGGCGCCGCGGCGATCGCCTCGGCGAACGAGCCGAACCGCGCGATCAGGCTCTTGGCGAGCGGTTTTAAGTCGCGGCGCGGAATGGCGCGAAACAGGACCAGTTCGAGAAGCTCGTAATCGGCGATCGCCTCGGCGCCGGCGTCGCGCAGCCTCTGGCGCAATCGTTCGCGATGGCCGTGATAATGCGGCGCCGCGGCTTCCTCGCCGTCGCTCATACGCGATAGGGCGGCTTGTCCAGCCCCTTGGGCGAATAGGTGAAGACTTCGACGCCGGTCTCGGTGACGCCGACCGTGTGCTCGAACTGCGCCGAGAGCGAGCGGTCGCGGGTCACCGCGGTCCAGCCGTCGGAGAGGATCTTCACTTGCGGCCGGCCGAGATTGATCATCGGCTCGATCGTGAACAGCATGCCGGGCCGCAACGGCACGCCCTCGCCGGGCCGGCCGTAATGCAGGATGTTCGGCTCGTCATGGAACAGCCGGCCGAGGCCGTGGCCGCAGAAATCGCGCACCACCGAGCAGCGCTCGCCCTCGGCATAGGTCTGGATCGCGGCGCCGATATCGCCGGTCGTCCCGCCCGGCTTGACCGCGGCGACGCCGCGCATCAGCGATTCATAGGTGATCTCGATCAGCCGTTGCGCGCGCCGCGGCGCCTCGCCGGCGACGTACATGCGGCTGGAATCGCCGTGCCAGCCGTCGACGATCAAGGTCACGTCGATGTTGAGGATGTCGCCGTCGCGCAAGGGTTTGTCGTCGGGCAGGCCGTGGCAGACGACATGGTTGATCGAGGTGCAGATCGACTTGCGGTAGCCGCGATAATAGAGCGAGGCCGGATAGGCGTGATGATCCATGGCGAATTCGAAGCACAGCCGGTCCAAGGCGGCGGTGGTCACGCCCGGCCGGACCTTGTCGGCGAGCAGGTCGAGCGCCTCGGCGGTCAGCCGGCCGGCTTTGCGCATCGCCGCGAACGCCTCGGGCCCGTGCAGCTTGATGTGGCCGCTTTTGCGTCCGTGCAGCGCGGCGGAATCGACGAAGGTCATCGTGTCAGTCTTATGAAGTCGTCCTTGGCGAGGCGCGAAGCGAAGCAATCCCATAGGACACAGCCCTACGAGTGGATTGCTTCGCTTCGCTCGCAATGACGGGGTGCGCTGGCCGTAATGTAAGGCCTTCGCCGGCCGAAGCAAGCCGCGCGTCGAGCTTACCGGGCGCGCAGATCCCGCAACTCGGCGAGGCTTGCGCCTTCGCTTAAAGCTCGCGCTACGTCCGGGTCGGCGCGCAGGGCTTCGAGCGGCCGCGGCGGCGGAACCGCGCCGCCGCGCTCCTCAACGACAGCGATCCCGTCCCGTAGCGCGTCAGCGGCGTTGGCGAGCGCCCCCTCGATCGTATCGCCCATCGCGGCGCATCCCGGCAGATCGGGAAATACGACGCCATAAGCGCCGGGCTCGCCGTCAATCAAAACGGAATAGCGCATCTTTTATCCTTTCGGGCCGCCGCTCACCGTGAGAACCGCGCGCGGAAATCCTGCGGCGCGATCCGGGCGATGCGCCAAAAGCTGCGCCGCATCGTCTCCTCGCCGCCGAAGCCGCAGCGCGCGGCGATGCGCTTGATCGGCTCCCTGGTCTCGCACAGCCGGCGCTGCGCCGCCTCGACCCGCAGGCGCTCGATGGCGCGGGCCGGCGTCAGGCCGGTCGCCTGCTTGTAGCGCCGGGCGAAATTGCGCTCGCTCATCCCGGCCTGCTCGGCAAGGCGCGGCACGGAGAGATCGGCGCGTAGATTGTCGGCGACCCAGCGATGCAGCGCCTCGAAGCGCTCGTCCGCCGCCTGCAGGGCGAGGGCGGCGGAAAATTGCGCCTGCCCGCCCGGCCGCTTGAGGAAGACGACGAGTTGGCGCGCGACGGCGAGCGCCTTGTCGCGGCCGAGGTCCTCCTCGATCAGGGCCAAAGCGAGGTCGATCCCCGCGGTCACGCCGGCCGAGGTCCAGACATGGCCGTCGCGGACGAAAATCGGATCGGGCTCGACCTTCACCTCCGGATGCCTGCGGGCGAGCTCGGCGCAGCGGCCCCAATGGGTGGCGGCTCGCCGGCCGGCGAGCAGCCCGGCCTCGGCGAGGAGCAGCGCGCCGGAGCAGACCGAGCAGAGCCGGCGGGCGAAGGGCGCGCGCGCCTTCAGCCAGGCGACGAGGCTTGCGTCGCGGCAGGCGGCGTCGACGCCAAAGCCGCCGGCGACGATCAGCGTGTCCAGCGGCGCGTCCGGGGCGGGCAGGGGCTCGGCGGCGAGCGTCAGGCCGGCCGAGCTGACGAGCGGGCCGGCCTGCCGCGCCACGACCTTGAGCGAATAGGGCGGCGGCCGCCGCGCCAGGCGGGCAAGATCGTTGGCCGTCGCGAAGGCCTGGAGCGGCCCGGCAATGTCGAGCAATTGCGCGTTCGGGAAGGCGACCATCTCGATCGCGCGGGCGACTGGCGGAAAGCGAGGGGTCTCTGTCATTTCCGCCAAGCTCTAGCCGATTAATCTCCTCGCCGCCATCCCGAAGGAGCCCCGCCATGGAAATCGGCTTTGTCGTCTTTCCCAAGGTCCAGCAGCTCGACCTGACCGGTCCCTACGAGGTCTTCGCCTCCTGGCCTGAGGCGCGGCTGCGGATGATCGCCAAGAGCCTCGATCCGGTCGTCTCGGCGACCAGGCTGACGCTGACGCCGGACGCGACGTTCGAGACCTGCCCGCAACTCGACGTGATCTGCGTTCCCGGCGGCGTCGGGATCAATCCACTCCTCGCCGACGAGGAGACGCTGGCCTTCGTCCGCCGCCAGGCCGCGGGCGCGCGCTTCACGACCTCGGTCTGCACCGGCGCCCTGGTCCTCGGCGCCGCCGGCCTCATCGCGGGCAGGCGCGCCACCACCCATTGGGCCTCGCACGATCTTCTCGCCGCTTTCGGCGCGATTCCGGTCCAGGCCCGGGTCGTGCGCGACGGCGCGCTCTTCACCGGCGGCGGCGTCACCGCCGGGATCGATTTCGCGCTGACCCTGCTCGCCGAATTGGCCGGGCGCGAGACGGCCGAGGCGATCCAGCTCGCGCTCGAATACGCCCCGGCGCCGCCTTTCGACGCCGGAACGCCCGACAGCGCGCCGCCGGAAATCCTCGCCCGGCAGCGCGCCCGCGGCGCTTCCCTGCGCGCCGAACGCGAGCTTCTGGTCGCCGAAGCGGCGCGAAAGCTTGCCGGCCACGGCGCGCTGCGCGCCGTATCTTCCTGAGGAGTACGCTTGACTGAAGTCTGCGCCGACCTGTTGAAAATCAAGGATCGGCCTTACTTTCAACAGGATCGATGACCCCTGATCTCGGCTCGACGCTCCTGGCGCTTGGCGCGCCGCGCATGCTATGCGCTTTCAAAAGCGCCATGCCCTTAGCCGCCGCCAGTTCCCTATCCAAAGCCGAAGCGGGCGATCCCTCGCCCTTCGGGCGCTATGCGCCGAGCGGGCTTTGCGCCGCGGCGTTGCGCGTCACCCGCTCGTGCTCGGACCGCTGGCTGGCGAAAAGGCTGGCCTTTTTCCTGCGCTCGATGAGCATCAAATGGCTGAGCGGGCGGCCGGTCGACGTCGAGACGCTCGGCGCGCGCATGCGCCTTCGCCCCTACAACAATGTCGCCGAGAAGCGGCTCCTGTTCACGCCGCAATATTTCGACGCCAAGGAGCGCGCGCTGATCGCCTCGCGCATCGGCGAGGACGGCGTCTTCATCGACGCCGGCGCCAGCGTCGGCGGCTACGCCCTGTCGCTCGCGGCGATCGCGCCGCGCGCGAAAATCCTCGCCATCGAGCCGCTGCCGGAAATTTTCGAGCGGCTCGTCTACAACATCGACCAGAACGCCTTCGCCAATGTGAAGGCGCTCTCTTGCGCGCTCGCCGATCGCGACGGCGAGGTGACGCTGTTCGTCAACGCCAACAATCGCGGCGAGACCTCGGTACGGATCGTCAGCGCCGACGCCAAGGGCGCGCGCCTGCGCGTGCCGGCCAAGAGCCTGCTCTCCGTGCTGCGCGGCGAGGGCTATAGCCGGCTCGACGCGATCAAGCTCGATATTGAAGGCGCCGAGGATCTGGCGCTCGACGCGTTCTTCCGCGACGCGCCGCGGCGCTTGTGGCCGCGCTTGATCGTGATGGAGTTCAATCTCCTGCCGGCCGAGGCGGAGCTGGAGCGGCGCTTGCGCGACCTCGGCTATCGCGAAATCCTGCGCACGGCGGAAAACGTCGCCTATGAGCGCGAGGCGGAGGCGGGCTGAAAATGGGGCCGCAAGAGAAGATCGTCACCGCGGCGATCCTGGTGATCGGCGATGAAATCCTGTCCGGCCGCACCAAGGACCGCAATATCGGCTATGTCGCCGAATACCTGACCAATATGGGCGTCGAGTTGCGCGAGGCGCGCGTCGTACCGGACATAGAGGACGAGATCGTCGCCGCGCTCAATGCGCTTCGCGCGCGCTATACGTACGTCTTCACCACGGGCGGCATCGGCCCGACCCATGACGACATCACCGCCGACGCGGTGGCCAAGGCGTTCGGCGTCAAGATCGGCGAGGACGAACGCGCCATCGCGCTGATGCTGGAGCGCTACCAGCCGGGAGAATTGACCGAGGCGCGGCGGCGCATGGCGCGCATCCCCGAAGGCGCCGACCTCATCGCCAATCCGGTCTCCAAGGCGCCGGGCTTTCGGCTCGGCAACGTCATCGTGATGGCCGGCGTGCCGACGGTGATGCAGGCGATGCTCGACGATGCGGCCAAGACTCTGGAGACCGGGCGGAAAATCCTCGCCGAAACGGTCGAGGCAGGCAACATCGCCGAAGGCCGCTATGGCGGCCCGCTCGCCAGGATCGCCGAGGCGCATCGGGACGTGACGATCGGCTCCTATCCCGCCTTTTCCGAGGGCCGCTTCCGCAATCAGATCGTCATCCGCGCCCGCGACGCCGCGCTGATCGCGGCGGCGCGCCATGACGTGGAGGCGATGCTGGCCGCGCTCGGCGAGGAAGCGCCATCCTCCCCCGCGAAAGCGGGGGAGGGGGACCGCGCGTAGCGCGGTGGAGGGGGCCTCGGCGGTTGGGATTTATCCTGAACCGCCTGCGCCCCCTCCACCATGCTTCGCATGGTCCCCCTCCCCCGTCTTCGACGGGGGAGGAAGGCGGCGGCGAATCTTGTGCGAAATCCGCTCGCGCCGTGTTCGCCTCTCGCGACGCAGGCCGTTGCTTGCTATCAAGCCCCGCGTCATTCCGATCGGCGGATTCCCATGTCAGATTCCCAGCAAAAAAAGGCTTTTCCCGTCTCCTGGGACCAGTTCCATCGCGACGCGCGCGCGCTCGCCTGGCGCTTGAGCAGCGCCGGGCCGTTCGAGGCGATCGTCTGCGTCACCCGCGGCGGCTTGGTGCCGGCGGCGATCGTCGCGCGCGAACTCGGCACGCGCGTCATCGAGACGGTCTGCATCGCCTCCTACCATGACTACAAGACGCAAGGCGGCCTGCAGGTGCTGAAGCCGATCGCGCCTGAAGTGATCAAGCTCGGAGACGGCAAGGGCGTGCTGATCGTCGACGATCTGGTCGATACCGGCGCGACCGCCAAAGTGGTGCGCGAAATGCTGCCCAAGGCGCATTTCGCCACGGTCTACGCCAAGCCGCTTGGCCGGCCGATGGTCGATACGTTCATCACCGAAGTGTCGCAAGACACATGGATTTATTTTCCCTGGGACATGGGCCTCGCCTTCCAGCCGCCGATCGGCAAGGGGACGGAGGGGTAGGGCGAGCGATCCGGTCGCGCTATAACGGACGGCGTCGGTCATGCCGGATCCGCAGAACGACAATCTCCTCGCGGACGATCTTGTAGTAGAGCGAGTAAGGATAGCGAACCAATGGCGCTCGGAACATGCCGGGGCGTTGTGTTATCTGCTGCGCCGATCCTGGAAATTCGCCCAACCGCCGCAAAGCGGCGCGCAACCGAGCCTCGACTTTGCCGGCGCCTTCCGGACTATGCCTGGATATTTCGGCGAGAATAGCGTCAAGCTCGGCAAGCGCGATCGCTGAAAGCCGAACCTTCATACGCGGCGGTATTTCGCCAGCACCGCCTCGACGGCCGCCTCGCTCGCTATTTCTCCGCGCTCCACGCTCGCTAAGGCCTCGTCGAGAGCGCGTAACTCCTCGGCGGTCGCGGCGTAGGAGCCCGCGAGTTCGCCCTCGATTTCGCGAGCTATCTCGACAAGTTCCGCCTGGGCCGTTTCCGGCCAAGTTTCGGCGCGCTCGACTAGCTCTTTCAGGGCTCGGTTCATCGATTTCGCCTTTCGAACGGACAATAAACTCACATTCAAGCCAGTTCAAATGCCCTCCGATTTGTGACAGGAAGGGCCGCGCAACGCGGACGTGGCGAAACCGGTAGACGCAAGGGACTTAAAATCCCTCGGCCTTTCGGCTGTGCGGGTTCGACTCCCGCCGTCCGCACCATGGTTTCGCCGGCGCCGCCTGTGGAACCCGGCGGCGGTGATTTCGGTTATTGAGGGCGCTTCTCCTCAGGTCGGCCTCGCCGCCACTCCGCTCCAGGGCCTCTCATGCCGAACCGGATCGAAGACTACGCCGTCATCGGGAATTGCGAGACGGCGGCTCTGGTCGGACGCGACGGCTCGATCGACTGGCTGGGCCTGCCGCGCTTCGACAGCGCCGCCTGTTTCGCCGCCTTGCTCGGCGAGCCGAAGCATGGCCGCTGGCTGATCGCGCCCGCGGATGAGCCTCGCAAGGTCACTCGGCGCTATCGCGGCGACACGCTGGTCCTGGAGACCGAGTTCGAAACCCGCGACGGCGCCGTCCGCCTTTGCGATTTCATGATCCGGCGCGAAGGCTCATCCGAACTCTTGCGCCTGGTCCAAGGCCTCAGCGGCAAGGTCGCGATGAAGATGGAGCTCATCGTCCGCTTCGAATATGGCGCGATCACGCCATGGGTGTCGCGCCAGCCGGACGGGCGCCTGCAATTCATCGCCGGGCCGGACCGGCTTCTCCTCGCGACGAAAGTCGCGACGCGCGGCGAGGATTTCCGCACGCTGAGCGAATTCGAAATCGGCGCGGAGGACGAAATCAGCTTTTCGTTGAACTGGTCGCAATCGTTTCGCCCGCCGCCGTCGCAGCTCGACGCCAAGGCGGCGCTCGACGGCGCCGTCTCCCTGTGGTCGCAATGGGCGGCGTCGTTCAAGCCGCCGCAGGAATGGGGCGATGCGGCGCTCCGCTCGCTCCTGACCCTCAAGGCCTTGGCGCATTGGGAGACCGGCGGCATCGTCGCCGCCGTCACGACCTCCCTGCCGGAAAAGCTGAACGGCTCGCGCAATTGGGACTACCGCTATTGCTGGCTGCGCGATGCGACCTTCACGCTCTACGCGCTGATCGGCGCCGGCTTCCTCGACGAGGCCAAAGCGTGGCGCGAATGGCTGGTGCGGGCGGTCGGCGGCTCGCCGGACAATTTGCAGATCATGTACGGCGTCGCCGGCGAGCGGCGCGTCAACGAATACGAGATCCCCTGGCTGCCGGGCTATGGCGGGGCCAAGCCGGTCCGGGTCGGCAACGCCGCCGTCGAGCAGCTCCAGCTCGACGTCTATGGCGAGGTCGTCGACGCGCTTTATGTCGGCCGCAAGGCGGGCCTTGCGCCGGATGAGGCAAGCTGGATGCTGGAATGCGCGCTGGTCGAGCACCTGGAGAAAATCTGGCGCCAGCCGGACAATGGGATTTGGGAAGTGCGCGGCGGCGCAAGGCATTTCACCCATTCGAAGGTGATGGCGTGGGTCGCTTTCGACCGCGTCGTGCGCTCGATCGAAGAGTTCGGTCTCGACGGGCCGCTGGACCGTTGGCGCGCGATCCGCGCCGCGATTCACAAGGACGTCTGCGATAATGGGTACGATCCACGGCAGAACGCCTTCGTCCAGTCCTATGGCTCGACGTCGCTCGACGCCAGCCTGCTGCTCATTCCCATGGTCGGCTTTCTGCCGGCCGAGGACGATCGCGTGAAGGGCACCGTCGCGGCGATCGAGCGCAATTTGATGCGCGACGGCTTCGTCATCCGCTACGACACCGGGAAGAAGACCGACGGCCTGCCGCCCGGCGAAGGGGTGTTCCTGGCTTGCAGCTTCTGGCTCGTCGACAATTACATTTTGCTTGGCCGCGATCGCGATGCGCGCGCTCTGTTCGAGCGGTTGCTCGCTCTCCGCAACGATGTCGGATTGCTTGCTGAAGAATACGACCCGTCCGATAAGCGGCAGCTCGGCAATTTCCCGCAAGCCTTCTCGCATCTGGCGCTGATCAACACCGCCCATAACCTCGCCAGCCTGGCCGGCCCGGTCCATCAGCGCTCCGGCGGCGGGTAGACGTACGAGCGTGTGTCATTCCCGCGAAAGCGGGAATCCAGAAAACCGCCGCGCGTGAAAGCTGGCTCCGCCTGGTTTCCCGCTTTCGCGGGAATGACAGGCCTGACAGCCCGCCGCATTTGCCTTTCCAACGCTGGTCCGGCTATCACAAGCCTGAGCCATGCGCCAAAGCCTCAGCACGCAACAGAGCCTCTCGCCCGATCGCGCCGCCGCGCCGCGCGTCCTCAAAACGGCCGCCGACCTGGTCGCGGCCGGGCTCGTCGCCGAGGCGCGCGCGGCCGACCTCGCGCGCGTCGCCGAGCGTTATGCGATGGCGATCACGCCGGCGCTCGCCGCTTTGATCGATCCCGCCGATTCCGCCGATCCGATCGCCCGACAATTCGTTCCGGACGCCCGCGAGCTCGTTGCGCATCCGGCCGAGCTCGCCGATCCGATCGGCGATGATCTGAAAAGCCCGGTCAGGGGAATCGTTCATCGCTATCCGGACCGGGCGCTGTTGAAGCTCGTCTCGGTTTGCGCGGTCTATTGCCGGTTCTGCTTTCGCCGCGAAACGGTCGGGCCGGGCGGCGCGGCGCTCAGCGGCGAAGAGCTCGAAGCGGCGCTCGCCTACCTTCGCGCGCGTCGGGAAATCTGGGAAGTGGTGCTGACCGGCGGCGATCCGCTCGTCCTGTCGCCGCGCCGTCTCGCCGCCGCGACGCGGGCGCTCGCCGACATCCCGCACGTCAAAGTGCTGCGCTGGCATACGCGCCTGCCGGTCGCCGATCCGGCCAAGGTCGATTCGGCGATGGCCAAAGCCCTGGCGGACGCGCCCGGCAAGGCGGTCTATGTCGCGCTGCATGTCAACCATCCGCGCGAATTGACCGACGCGGCGCGCGCCGCCTGCAAGCGGTTGATCGACGCCGGCGCCGCCATGGTCAGCCAGACCGTGCTGCTCAAGGGCGTCAACGACAATGTCGAGACGCTCGATGCGCTGATGCGCGCTTTGGTCGAGACGAGGATCAAGCCGTACTATCTGCATCATGGCGATCTCGCGCCCGGCACGGCGCATCTGCGCACGACGATCGCCGAGGGCCAAGCGCTGATGCGCCAATTGCGCGGCCGCCTATCCGGGCTCGGCCAGCCGACTTATGTGCTTGACATACCCGGCGCGCATGGCAAGGCGCCGATCGGGCCGGGTTACGCGCAGGCGGCCGGGGAGGGGAGGTACGAAATCAGCGACCCCGCCGGCGTCGTCCATCTCTATACCGATTGCTGCTCGGAGGAGGGCTGATGTAGCCGCGCTCGCTGAGCGCGGCAGGCGCGGTCAGCGACCGCGCTGCAGATGTAGCTGCGCTCGTTGAGCGCGGCAGATGTAGCTGCGCTCGCTGAGCGCGGCAGGCGCGGTCAGCGACCGCGCCTACAATCAATCACCCTTTCAGCGCCTTGACCATCTCCTCCTTCATCGCCGGCGTCGGGTCGCCGTAAAAGGCCGGCGGCTCGCCTTCAAAGTAGAGGGCGCCATAGGCGCGCTTCGTTGACACCTCGAACATGACTTCGAAGCGCCGCGTCTTGCAATGTTGCGGCTCGCACACGAAGGAAAGCTCATAGGCCTTGCCGTCAATCGCCGTGCCGACCAATTGCCCGGAGACGCCGTCGAAATCCTTGGAGAAGCGCAACAGCCAGTCCGGCGTCGGCTGCACCTGTTTCAGCAGCTTCTCCCAGCCGACCCGGTACGGCCCTTTAAGCAGCACGTCGAACAGATAGGGTCCGTTCTGCGCCACGGCCTGCCCGGCGACGAGCGTGAAGGCGAGAATGGCGGCAAGTCTCATCGATCCCTTTTCCTCAATTTTTCTTGGCGGAAGTTGAGCGGCGCCTAGTCAGAAGGCCTTGAAGGTGATGATCGTCCGCGTATCGACGATGCCGGGAATGATCTGCACCTTCTGGCCGACGAAATGGCCGATATCGGTCTCGCGCTCCACATAGAATTTGGCGAGAATGTCGAAATCGCCGGCGGTCGAATAGATTTCCGAGGCGATCTCGGCCTCGGCCAAGGCGCTGGCGACGTCGTAAGTGCGCCCGAGCGCGCATTTGATCTGGACGAAGAAGGTCTGCATCTTGGAGAAGCGCCCTTTGAATCGCGGCTCGCCTATTGTGCAATGACTTCCACGTCGCGGTCGAGCGCCGACTGCACCTGGAACGTGGTTTGATAGGTCTTCTGGTCGTGCCGGGCGATCACGATATATTCGCCTTCGGCCAAAACCAGCGACGGAAAAGCGCCGACCAATTCGCGGATCAGGTCGCCGCCCGGCGTCAGCACGGTGAAGCTCGAATTGGCGAGCGCTTCAGCGCCCGGCGCATTGACGAGCTTCAGCGTCAGCGTCGCGAACCGATGACGCAAAGTCAGATCGATCACCTTGCCCGCCGGGACTTTGATATCAGCGGCGACGATCGAATTGGTCGGGATCGGCGGAGTGGCGCTCTTGCCGCCGGACGGCCCGGCGCCTTGGTCGAGATAGGTCGAGACGACGTGATAGGGGCCTTCGGGCAGGCCGATCAGCTCGCCGGCCGAGGCTTTGGCGTCGACCAGCTTGCCCTCGGGATTGTGGCCTTGCGGCACGAAGATTTCGAGCGCCAGCCGGTTCGACGGAATGACCGCGCCGCCCACCGTGCCGACGATCTTGAGCGCGCCGGCATTGAGCGTCAGGCGCTCGGAGCGCTCTTCCTCGCCGAGCGTCACCCGCTTGGTCTGGCCGGCCAGGCCGAACCCAAGATGGACCACGTAATCGCCCGGCGGCACGACGAAGGTCGGCTGCGCGACCTGCGATTCGGCAATCAGCGCGCGGCTGCCGTCCGCCTCGGCGCGCGCCGGGTAGAGGCGCCAATGCAAGCCGCCGCGCAAGGGATCGGCCTGGCCGCTGAGAATGGCCGAAAGGTGCAGGACCGCCTTGCCGGGGAGGGTCGTCGGAATTGTGGTCTGGCCAGCCGCCGGACTTGCGGCCAGGGCGCCGAGCAACAGCCAAAGCGCCAGCCGCTGAACAAGACGAAGCATCGTTCCCCTGAATGGCCGCGCCGCGGCCTCCCGTCAACGCCGTCGGCCGGGCGCCTCGTTAGGCGCCACGACAAATCGGCCTTTTCGTGACGGTTTACAGGAGGGCGCAAACCCGCCAATGAAACGCCGGCAAAGCGCGCCGCCATTGGAGATCCATGACCAACTCGACGATTGACTTGCTGCTCAGCCGGCGCTCGGCGCCGCCGCAGACCCTTCACGGCCCTGGTCCGAATGCGGAGGAGATTGAAACCCTTCTCAGAATCGCCTCGCGCGTGCCCGATCACGGCAAGCTGGCGCCCTGGCGCTTCCTGCTTTTCGAAGGGGGCGCGCGCGACCGCGCCGGGGCGATCGCGGCCGAGCTCCTCGCGCGAGACAATCCGCAAGCCGACCAGGCGAAGCTCGCCGCCGAGCGCGGCCGCTTCGCCCGCGCCCCGCTTGTCGTCGCGGTCGTCTCGCGCGCCGCCCCGCATGTCAAAATCCCGGAATGGGAGCAGGTGCTTTCCGCCGGCGCGGTTTGCATGAACCTGCAGATCGCCGCCAATGCGCTGGGCTACAAGAGCATCTGGGTGACCGAATGGTGCGCCTATGACCGCCGTTTCTGCGACGCGCTCGGGCTGGCGCCGCACGAGAAGATCGCCGGCTTCATCCATATCGGCCGCCCCAGCGCCGTGATCGAGGACCGCGCCCGCCCGGCGCTGGACGAGATCGTGACGCGATTCTGACTGTTGCCTGCCATTGCGAGGGCGCCGAGCGCAGCGAGGGGACGGAGCGGCGCTCTACGAATGGATTGCTTCGCGGGGCTCGCAATGACGACGCTGCGAACCGAACCCGGGAGAGCCGCTTGTTCTACGAAACCTCGCAACGCGACAAGGCGCTGCTGCCGCACGATCCGTTCAAAGCCATTGTCGCGCCGCGGCCGATCGGCTGGATTTCGACGAGGGCGAAGGACGGGCGCGTCAATCTCGCGCCGTACAGCTTCTTCAACGGCTTTTGCAGCGCGCCGCCGATCGTCGGCTTTTCCAGCGAAGGGGCCAAGGATTCGGCCGCCTTCGCC
>DATGLU010000816.1:0-2175 GCA_035294045.1 Roseiarcus sp.
GGCGAAGGCGCCGATCTCGTCGTTCCGATCGAGACCAAGGACAAGCGCGCGATCGAAATCACCGTCCATCGCATGAAGGACGAAGCGGCTGTCGTCGTCATCCAGGACGTGACCGAGCGGCGCAACGCCGAGCGGGCGATCGACCGCATGGCGCGCTTCGATTCCGTGACCGACCTGCCCAACCGCCGCTGCTTCGAGGAGCAATTGGCGATCACGCTTCGCGCCTGCCGCCAGGCGCAGGACAAGGTGACGGTTCTGTTCCTCGATCTCGACGATTTCAAGCAGGTCAATGACAGTCTCGGCCATACGCGCGGCGACAAGCTGCTCGTCGCGGTCGCCGAGCGGCTGCAGGCCCTGGTCCGCCCGACCGATCTCGTCGCGCGCTGGGGCGGCGACGAATTCGCGATCCTGCAGCGCCCGGTGGCCGACGAGCAGCAGACCGCGCTCCTCGCCGAGCAGATCATCCGCGAGATCGCCCGGCCGGTCTTTGTCGACGGCTACGAGGTGATTGTCGGCGTCAGCATCGGCAGCGCCTGCGCGCCGCAGGACGGCGTCACGTCCGACCTCATCCTGTCCAACGCCGACATGGCGCTCTACGCCGCCAAGAGCGACGGGCGGCGCACCTGGCGCGCTTTCGAGAAGTCGATGGACGCCAAAATCCAAATCCGCCGCCTGATCGAGCTTGATCTGCGCGCGGCGGTCGCCAATGAGGCGATCGAGGTCTATTACCAGCCGATCCTCGACGTGGCGACCCGCAAGGTCGCAAGCTTCGAGGCCTTGGCGCGCTGGAACCATCCGGTGCGCGGCCGGGTGTCGCCGGCCGAGTTCATTCCGATCGTCGAGGAGCTCGGCCTGATGGAGGACCTCGGCGCGAGCGTGCTGCGGCGCGCTTGCCTCGCCTGCGCCTCCTGGCCGGGCGACGTGTCGGTCTCGGTCAATCTCTCCTCGACGCAATTCCGCAGCGGGAAGATCGAGCAGACCGTGCTCGACGCCCTCGCCGCCGCCAAGCTCGCGCCGGAGCGGCTCGAACTCGAAATCACCGAATCGACCCTGCTCGACGATCGCGGCGCGACGCGCAGCGCGCTCGAGGCGCTGCGCCTGCGCGGCGTCAGAATCTCGCTCGACGATTTCGGCACCGGCTATTCGTCGCTGAGCTACCTGCTCACCTTCCCGCTCGACCGGATCAAGATCGACCGCTCCTTCACCATCGGCCTCGGCGTGCACGAGCGCGCCTCGATCCTCGTCGACAGCGTCGCCCGGATGAGCAAGCAGCTCGGCATGAGCGTGCTGGTCGAGGGCGTCGAGACCGAATCGCAGATGCGCTTCATCGAAAGCCTCGGCACGATCGCCGAGGTGCAGGGATTCCTGTTCAGCCCGGCCGTGCCGGAGCCCGAGGCGCGCAAGATGCTCGCCGGCGGCGAGAAGCGACGCCGCGTCGCGGCGGCCTGACGGCTGTAGCCGCGATCGCCGATCGCGGCCCATCCGGCGCGGCCGCGGTCGGCGACCGCGGCTACAGTGGCGCGCTGCCGCGGTCGGCGACCGCGGCCGGCAACGCCCGTCCGGGCCGCAGTCGCCGACCGCGGCTACAATCCGGCAAGAAACATGGCGCCGCGCAACGCCTTGATTAAGCATTCCTCCCGAGAGCGGGCGGGCCGCCCGGCGCGGGAGGTCGGATGCGATGAGAAAGGGTCCGGAGCGCGGCCCGGCGAGAGCCGTCCGCCGGCCGGCCGACGACGACGGCGCGGCGGGCGACCTGGTCCAGTCCGTCGATCGCGCGATGGCCATTCTCGACGCGCTGGGGGAGGACGAGGAGGGCTATCGCCTCAGCGATCTCGCCATCCGCACCGGCCTGTCGCCTTCCACCGCGCACCGCCTCCTGACCACGCTGGAGCGGCGACGCTTCGTCGAATTCGACCAGACTGACGGCGCCTGGCACGTGGGACGGCAGACCTTCTCGATCGGCTCGGCTTTCGTCCGGCGGCGCAATTTCGTCGCCCCGGCTTTGCCCTTCCTGCGCCGCCTGCGCGACCTCACCCACGAGACCGCCAATCTCGGCGTCGCCGACGACGGCGAGGTCGTCGTCCTGACCCAGGTCGAGAGCCGCGAGATCATGCGCGCCATCACCAAGGTCGGCGGGCGCGCGCCGATGGTCACGTCCGGCCTCGGCAAGGCGAT
>DATGLU010000817.1:0-6839 GCA_035294045.1 Roseiarcus sp.
CCCCATTTCGCGGTCATAGACGAGGGACAGCGAAGACAACATGCCGTTGAAGAGCAGCACGACGCCGAGCAGTCCTGGAATCATGTATTCCTGGTAGGTGATGTAGGTCTGGTAGGGCGGAATGATCGAGACGCCGAGGACGTTCTGAAAGCCCGCGCCGAAGACGATCAGCCAGAGAGCCGGCCGGACCAAAGCGGAGAGAAGCCGGCTGCGCTGCCGCACGAGCTTCGTCAGATCGCGCAGCGCCATCGACCGAAGCGCGCGCAGAAAATGCAAGCCGATCGGAACCGGCGGCGCGTCGCTAGCGTAAGCGACACTGAGATTCAGGCTCATCGGCGCCCAGCGTGTCGAGAACATTCGTCCGGTGAAGGAATTGCGGCAAAGGCGCTGTCGCGATCACCGCCGAATCGGTTGCAAGGAGTATCGGCTGCCGGAGCTGGCGATCCCAAGAGCGGAAACTGCCCGGCCGCCCCTTGTCGGTGTCGAGATCGAGCTCTTCGCTTGAAAGAAAACTTTTGAGCGTTGCGTAATCGGCGCTGCGCGTTCTGAGCGCCGCTTGCGCGACGGCCTTCACGGCGGCCCAAGCCGCCCAGGCCGCGCCGTTCATGCGGCGCGGAAACGCCGCCTTCTCGAACCGGTGCTGCAATTGCGGCGCGCCGTTGCGGTCCCATAGCCAGGACCAGGCCTCAGCCTGCAATCCGGCGTCGCCGACGACCGGCCGCGGCAGGACTGTCCGATAAGGGACGTAGCGCGCATAGTCGTTGCTATCGTCGGCGACGAACACCACGTCGTAATTCGCGCCTTGGGTGAGCAGCGCGACATTGTTCTCCTCCCGCATG
Source organism: Roseiarcus sp. (assembly GCA_035294045.1). GTDB lineage: Bacteria > Pseudomonadota > Alphaproteobacteria > Rhizobiales > Beijerinckiaceae > Roseiarcus. The sequence continues at coordinate 840 of DATGLU010000817.1, forward strand.
GCCGGATTGCGCGACAGGGAGAAAGACCGCTCATCGACAATGCGCAGCCCGAATTTCTGCGCCGATTGCTTGAACGACTGGGCCTCCTCGCCGTCGCGGGCGCTGGGGCCTTTCAAGACAAGAACGTCGCGCCATCGCCGTGTCGCCAGGAACTGCGCCAGCGCGTCGCTCTTCATGGCGTCGCTCGGCGCGGTGTGAAAGACATTGGCCGCGCAGCGCGCGCCTCTCAGGTCGTTATCCGGCGCCGAGACGTTGAAGAACGTCACCGGAAGGGCCGCCGCGGCGCGCGAGAGATCGGCGAGCGCGTCGCCGGGCAAATCGGTCAAGATGAATTGCGCGCCGCGGCCGTTCAGGTCCCGCGCCGCCTCGGCAAGGCCGTCCGCCGATGGGGCGCTCGCCTTGGCCATCTCAAAGGAGATATGGATGAAGCGGCCGATCGTGTTCGCTTCCTCGACGCCGACCTCCGCGCCGGCGAAGGGGCGGCCCATCGCGCGCAACACGATCCCGGCATAGGCCGCGTCGGACGCATAGCGCGGATCATTCGCCAATTCGAGATAGCCGAGCCGCACCGCCTGTTCGGGCGCGCCGGCGGACGTCTGGCTCAGCGCCGGCGAATAGAACGCGCCGGCCAGAATGAGCAGCGCCGCGGCGGTTTTCTTAATCATCGACGACGACCGAATGCGGCGTCCGGCCGACCGCGACGCTTTTGATCGCCTTGCGCGAGGCGATGTCGATGATCGTCAGATCGTCGCTAAGGCCGTTGGTGACGAACAAAGTCTTATCGTCGTGCGAGACCGCGACGCCCCAGGCGCGGCTTCCGACCAGCACGTAAGCAAGGACCGCCTTGGTCTCAGGATCGACAAAGGCGACGTGATTGGCCCGCCCGAGCGTGATGAAGGCGAGCTTGCGATCATGGCTCAGCGCGAGCCCGACCGGCGTCACGTCGATGCGCCGAAAGCCGGGCGGATCGAACGTCACCATGCGAAGAAGCCGGTCGGCCTTGGTGTCGATCAGCGCGATGTCGCCGGACATTTCGTCGCTGACCCAGAGCTCATGCGCCTCCGGCCGCAACAGGAGCCGCCGCGGCCGTGAGCCGACGACGATGCTCGTCGTCACCCTGCCCGCAGCCGGATCGATGACATGAACCACGTCGGCCATTTCGGACGTGGCGTAGAGAATCCCGCCGCCAAGCGCCAAGCCCTCCGGCTCCGGACCGGTTTGGATCTCCCTCTCAATTTTCTTGTCCTCCACATCGATGGCTTCGACCGACGAATCCTCCTCGTCGGAAACGAAGAGCGTGCGCTCGTCGGGGGAGAGCAGGAAGATTTCGGGGCTCGATCCGGTCTTTATGCGGTCGATGACTTTCAGGGCGGCGACATCGATGACATCGATCTCGTCATCGTCGCCGCAAGCGACCAAAAGCCGCTGACGGTCCTTGGTAAAATGCATGTCGCGCGGGCGCCGACCCGTAGCGATGCGCGCGACGACAGCATAGTCTGATTTCGGATCCAGAACGGCGATGTCGTTGCTTTGCTCGTTGCTGACAAAGACATAGCCGGTTCCCGAGGCGAAGGCGGATGCAGGGGCGAGCAGCAACAGGGCGAGCGCGCAGGAAAGACCAAGCCGGTGCATGCGCGACGCCCCTGGAGATGAACCTCGGTCTCGACGGAAAACCTTCAGACCTTAACGCCTTAAGGCGTGAATCGGTTCCGCAAATGACCGGCGCGCGCCGTCATGCTGTTTGAAGCGCGCGCGCTCGGCAAAAGCTTCGGCGCCGTCGCCGCGCTTCGCGGCGTCGACCTCGCCGTCGATCTCGGCGAGATCGTCATGCTGATCGGCGAGAACGGCGCCGGCAAATCGACGCTGCTGAGCATCATTTGCGGCCTCGAAGCGCAGGATTCGGGAGAGATTCGCGTCGCCGGCTCCAGCCTCGCGGGAGCGCCCGCGGCGTTGCGCGCGATCGGCATGGTTTTCCAGCAGTCGACGCTCGATCTCGAACTCTCGCTGCGCCAGAATCTGATGTTTCATGCCGGGCTGTACGGCCTCGACCCGCGCCTCGCCGAGGCCCGCTGCCGCGAATTGCTCGACCATTTCGACCTGCTCGGCCGCGTCGATGACAAGGCCGGAGCGCTGAGCGGCGGCAATCGCCGCCGGCTCGAACTGGCGCGCGCGCTGCTGCATCGGCCTTTGCTGTTGTTGATGGACGAGCCGACGGCCGGCCTCGATCCGCCCAGCCGGCGGACGCTTCTCGACGATGTCGCGCGGCTCGCCCGCGAAAAGAAGATCGGCATCCTGTGGGCGACGCACTTGCTCGACGAGGCGATCTACGCCGACAGAATCGCCGTTCTTCATAGAGGCCGCATCCTGTTCGACGGACCTCTGGCCCAAATGCCAGGGGTTGCCCAGGAACCCCTCGCCGACGCCTTTCTTTCGCTGATCGCCAGCGCGCCGTAGCGCCAGCGCGCGAAACGGCGTCAGGAGGCCGAAAGATAGCTCGTCACTTCCATCCCGACGGCGATTTCGGCGATTGTCGGCGTGCTCCAGTCCATCATGGCTCCCCAAGAGCGAGATCAAAACAACGCAAGCCGAACGCGCCTGTTCCGCCGCAAGCCGTTGCAAACTGGCCGCGATGACGCAGCCGAGCGATGCGCCTATCCGACGCGCCTGGAGCTGGGCGTAACGCTTATGCGCCATTTGCAAAGTCGGCGCAGGAACTTATCGTCCGCCACGGCGTTTCGAGGACATCCTTCAACCATCGGCACTGAGCCTGCGGCGCGTACGAAATGCGCCGAGCGCGGGGGAGACGCCGTTGCGCATCGCTCAAATTTCGCCCTTAACGGAAGCCGTGCCGCCCAAGCTCTATGGCGGCACCGAACGCGTGATTTCATGGCTGACCGAGGAGCTTGTCGCGCTCGGCCATGACGTGACGCTCTTTGCGAGCGGCGATTCCACGACGACGGCGCGGCTTGAGCCGATGTGGCCGAGGGCGCTGCGGCTCGACGGCTCGGTGCGCGATCCCAACGCCCTTCATATGACCATGATCGAAAAGGTCTGCCAACGGGCGGGCGAGTTCGACCTATTGCATTTCCATCTCGATTATTACCCGTTTTCGGCAATGTCCCGCCAGCCGACGCCGTTTCTGACCACACTGCATGGCCGCCTCGATCTGCCCGAGCACGAGCCGGTTTTCTCGACCTTTTCGACGATTCCGGTCGTGTCGATCTCGCATGCGCAGCGGCGGCCGGCGCCGCAAGCGCGCTGGGCCGGCACGGTTCATCACGGAATGCCGGAGACGCTTCTCAAGCCGGAGCCAGCGAAGCCGTCCTACCTTGCTTTTCTCGGCCGCATTTCGCCGGAAAAACGGGTCGACCGCGCCGTCCATATCGCCGAGCGTTGCGGCCTGCCGCTGAAGATCGCGGCGAAAGTCGATCCCGTGGACCAGGACTATTTCAATGAGAACATCCGGCCGCTCTTCGCCAAGCCGCATGTCGATTTCATCGGCGAGATCGCCGACGCGCAGAAATCCGAATTCTTGAGCGGCGCCATCGCTTTGATCGTGCCGATCGACTGGCCGGAGCCGTTCGGGCTGGTGATGATCGAAGCGATGGCCTGCGGCGCGCCGGTCATCGCGTTCAATCGCGGCGCCGCGCCGGAACTGGTCGAGGACGGCGTGACCGGCTTCGTCGTCGAGGACGAGATCAGCGCGGTCGGCGCCGTCCGCCAGCTCGCCCGCTTGTCCCGCGAGACGATAAGGAGGCGCTTCGAGGAGCGCTTCACCGCCCGCCGCATGGCGCGGGAATATTTGAAAATCTACCGCGATTTGCTTGGCGCGGCGACGCAGCGGCCGAGGATCGCGTCAGTCTCCGGCTAAGCCGAGCCGCGCGGCAAGGCGCCGCTTCCGCGTTTCGTCGCCGTCAGGTCAGCACGCCGCGGCAAGCGCCGCGTCGAGCCGCGCGAAACCGGCCGGATCCGCCGGCAGGCCGAAGCGCAGCCAGTCGGGCCGCGCCGGAAAGCGCCGGACCAGCACGCCCTGGCGGCCGAGCGCTGCGAAGACCGAAGCGGCTTTCGGATGCGCCGCGAGGCGGAAGAGCGGCGCGCCGCCGAGCAGCGCGAAGCCGTGGCGGATCAGAACCTGGTCCAACGCGGCGGCGCGGGCGGCAAGGTCAGCGACGGCGGCCTTGAGCCAGGCTTCGTCGGCGAGCGCGGCGGCGCCGATTTCGATCGCCGGGCCCGAGACCGCCCAAGGTCCGAGGAGGGCGCGCAGCTTTCCGGCCTCCCCCGGTCCCAGCACAGCGAAGCCGAGCCGCAGCCCGGCAAGGCCGTAGATTTTGCCGAAGGAGCGCAGCACGATCGCCGCATCCGGCAGGATCGGGATGAGGCTCGCCCCTTCCGGGGCGGCGTCGATGAACGCTTCGTCAACGAGCAGCGCGCCGCCGCGCTTGGCCACCGCCGCGGCGCAGGCGGCGAGCTCGTCCGGCGCGACGAGCCGGCCGTCCGGATTGTTCGGATTGACGACGACCGCGAGGTCGCAAGCGGTCAGTTGATCGAGCCGATCCGCGAAGACGATCTCGGCGCCGGCCGCCCGCCAGACCTGCTCGTATTCTCCGTAGGTGATCCCCAAAATCCCGACCCGCTCGGCGCGCAGCAGCCACGGCAGGATTTGGATCAGCGCCTGAGCGCCCGGCGCGGCGACGACCTCGGTCCCCGCCGGCGCGCGATAGCGCGCGGCGGCGACCCGCTCCAGCCGGGCCAGTGCCGCCCGGTCGGGTAGCCGCGCCCAGGCTTCCGCCGGCAGGTTCGGCAAAGGATAAGGATTGGGGTTGACGCCGGTCGACAGATCGAGCCAGGGCTCCGGCGCGCCGGGAAAGGCGCGGCGCGCTGCGGCGAGATCGCCGCCGTGATCGACGCTTGGCGCGGCAAGGGGCGGATTGGCCATCGTGTTCATGTCGCTTTCCGCCACGTTTTCCTTGGCCTTCGCCGCGCTGGCGATCGAGGCCGCGATCGGCTATCCGCCGGCTCTGTTCAAACGCTTCGGCCATCCGGTGACCTGGATCGGCGCCTTGATTAGCGCGACCGAGGCGGCGTTGAACAGGGAGCGATTCAGCGTCGGCGCGCGGCGCGCCCTCGGCGCGGCGAGCCTCGTCCTGTGGCTGACGCTCGCCGCCGCCGTTTCCGGCGCGATCGTCTGGGCTGGCGGCGGCTCGCTAGCCGGCTTCGCCGTTTTGGCGCTGTGCGCCGCCAGCCTGCCGGCGCAGCGTAGCCTCTATGATCACGTGAAGGCGGTCGCCGAGGCCTTGGAGCGCGGCGGCGTGGCGGCGGGCCGCCAGGCGGTGTCGCTGATCGTCGGCCGCCGCCCCGAGGCGCTCGACGAAGCCGGCGTCGCGCGCGCCGCCATCGAGAGCCTGGCGGAAAACTTCTCCGACGGAATCGTCGCGCCGGCCTTCTGGCTGGCTGTCGCCGGCCTGCCCGGCGGCGCTCTCTACAAGACGATCAACACCGCCGACAGCATGATCGGGCATCGCACGGCGCGCTTCGAAGCCTTCGGCTGGGCCGCGGCGAGGCTCGACGATCTCGTCAATCTGCCGGCCTCGCGCCTCGCGGCGTTGTGGCTCGTCTTGGCGGCGCTGCTCGACGGACCGGCCGCGGCCCGCGCCGCGCTCGGCGCGGTTGTCCGCGACGCGTCGCGCCATCGCTCGCCGAACGCCGGCTGGCCGGAAGCGGCGATGGCCGGCGCGCTCGGCCTGCGACTCGCCGGCCCGCGCGTCTATGGCGAGACTTTGGTCGAGGACGCTTTCATGGGCGACGGACGCCGCGACGCCAAGGTCGCCGACATCCGCCGCGCGCTCGCCCTCTACCGGCGCGCCGCAGCGATCCAGTTTCTTACGCTGGCCGTCGCCGCCGCGGCTCTCATCGCGCGAAGCTGGCCGCCCCTGTAGCCGCGGTCGCCGACCGCGGCTACAACCCGGTCGCCGACCGCGGCTACAACCCGGTCGGCCGACC
>DATGLU010000818.1:0-4679 GCA_035294045.1 Roseiarcus sp.
GCGCTCTGCATCGGCAAGGGACTCAAAATCGCTTGCGCCGAATCCTGCACCGGCGGCTTGCTGAGCGGGCTGTTGACGGAAATCGCCGGCTCCTCGGCGGCGTTCGAGCGCGGCTTCGTCGTCTATTCGAACGAGGCCAAGCAGGAATTGCTCGGCGTCAGCGCCGACACTTTGCGCGATTACGGCGCGGTCAGCGCCGAGGCGGCGCGCGCCATGGCGCTCGGCGCGCTCGCCCATTCGCGCGCAGATCTCGCCGTATCGATCACCGGGATCGCCGGACCTGGCGGCGGAACGCCGCAAAAGCCGGTCGGGCTGGTCCATTTCGCCTGCGCCAGAACCGGCGACATCGTCGAGACCGCGGAGAGCCGCTACGGCGCTATTGGCCGCGGCCCGATCAGGCTGGCGGCCGTCGAGACGGCGCTCGGCCTTTTGGAGGCCGCCGCCGGCTCCTAAGGCGGCGCGCCATAGACCGCGTCGGCTTGGGCTTCGAACGCCGCGGCGAAGCGGCGGAACGCGGCGTCGAACATCGAGCCCATCAGGGCGCCGAGCATCCGGCTGCGGAATTGGTACGAAATGAAGAATTCGATGCGCGAGCACGGCTGAGGCTGCGCCGGCTCGTCATGGAAGGCCCAGATGTTCTCCATATGGCTGAACGGTCCGTCGACATATTCGACCAGCACTTTCAGGCGCGGCCGATCGAGCGTGACGCGGCTGGTGAACCGTTCCTTGATCGCCCGATAGCCGACCTCCATTTCGGCCAGCACCACTTCCGCCCCGCCGGCGCGGCGGATGCGCTGTTTCACGGTCAAGGATTTGCAGAGCGGAACGAAGCTCGGATAGCGCTCCACATCGGCGACGAGGTCGAACATTTCGGCCGCCGAATGGCGCACCCGGCGCGTCGTCCTGAACGAAGGCATCGACTTCTCGTTGGCGAAACCGTTAGCCGCCGCTTCGGGCGATCCGCCTTTTCACGGATTGAGGGTCATATAGGCGTAGAGCGCCGCAAAAAGGACCGCCGAAATCGCCGTCGTCCACAACGCCTTGCGGACGAGCATCGGGGCGACCGGCGCGCCGGGATCGGCGCCGGCCGGCAGAGCCTCGGCGGTCCCTGCCTCATGCTGCGATCGCACGCCGAAAGGGAGGACCGCGAACAGAACGATCCACCACGTCGTGAAGAAGACCGCGACCGCCATCGGCGTCGACATCGAAACGCCTCCCGGCGGCTTCGCCCTTAGGGCTTGGTTTGGTCCGCCGGCGCGGCGGGCGCCGCCGGCGCAGGCTGAGCGGGCGCCGGGGCGGCCGGCGCCTCGTTCTTCTGATTTTCCATCTTCTTGAGCTGGTCGAGCAGGTTGCCGCCATTATCGGATTTGGCTGGGCTGGCCGGATTGGCCGGCTGGCTGGTCGCAGGCGGCGGCGTGGCGCTGTCCAGGATCGAGCGCGGCGAGCGGCTCCAGCCGGCCAGGATCGACATGATCAGGGAGGTGGCGAAGAACAGCGTCGCCAGAATGGCGGTGGCCCGCGACAGGGCGTTGGCCTGGCCGCGGCCGGTCATGAAGCCGCCGCCCCCGCCAATGCCGAGGGCGCCGCCCTCGGAGCGCTGCAACAGCACCACCGTGACCAGCGCGATGACGACGAGGAGGTGAACGACGATCAGGAAACCCTGCATGACCTTGTCCCGGCGCTTTCGCTCGCGGAGCGACGCGCTCCTTAAAAATCGGGCCGCTCCTAGCATGGCGCAAGGCGCCAAGTCCATTTCTGCGGCCATCCGCCGCTGGCCTTCATTCGACGGCCGGCGAAAGGCCTATATGATCTTGCAGTCGCCGCGCGAGGGGCTTGGCCATGATCGCACCTGTCCTGCAATGGATCGCCATTCACCCGGTCGAGACCGCGGTGATCGTCCTGATCGTGTTGCTCTTCCTGCGCTCGATCCGCGTCGCCAACCAATATCAGCGGGCGGTCGTGTTCTTCCTCGGGGCCTATAACCGCACCGCCGGGCCCGGCGTCTACATTTTGCTGCCCTTCATCGAATGGCAGGTGATGCAGGATTTGCGCGTCGTCACCCACGCCATGGAGCAGCAGGAGACGATCACTCGCGACAATGTGCCGATCAAGATCAACGCCGTGATCTGGCGGCGGATCGTCAACCCGGCCAAGGCGGTGATCGAGGTCAGGGATGTCGGCGATGCGGTCTTGCAGATCGCGGTCACCGCCCTGCGCAAGGAGATCGGCCGCCATTCGCTCGACGATGTCCTGCGCGAGCAGGACCTGATTTCGGCGGCGCTGCAAAAGGCGATGGACGAGGCGACCGAGCCCTGGGGCGTCAAGGTCGAAAGGGTCGAGATGAAGAACATCGAAATCCCGCCGACCATGCAGCGCGCCATGGCGCAGGAGGCCGAGGCGCTGCGCGAGAAGCGCGCCCGCATCATCAAGGCGGAGGCCGAGCTCAGCGCCGCCGAAAAGTTGCGCGACGCCGCCTCGGTCGTCATGCAGATTCCCGCCGCCCTGGAGCTGCGGCGCATGCAGATGATCACCGAAGTCGGCGCCGAGCAGAACACGATGACCATCGTCATGATGCCGAGCGAATTCGTCGAGCTGGCGCGAAGCCTGAGCAACGCTGCCGCGAAGAACGGATGAGACGCTTCCCTTCTCCCCGTTTCACTGGGAGAAGGGACTAAACAGAAGGTCCCGCCATGCGCATCGAACCGGTTTTTCTCTTCGATCTCGACGGCACGCTGGTCGACAGCGTCTATCAGCACGTCCTTGCCTGGAAGGAGGCGCTCGACGCGGAGGGGATCGAGCTCTCCGTCTGGCGCATTCATCGCAAGGTCGGCATGAGCGGCGGCTTGTTCATGAACCAGCTTTTGCGCGAGACCGGCGCCGCGATCAGCCCGGAACGGGTCGACAGCTTGCGCCTCGCCCACGCCGCCGCCTATCGCCGCTACGCCGAGCAAATCCGTCCCCTGCCCGGCGCCCGCGAGTTGCTGAACTGGCTGACCGAGGCCGGCATTCCCTGGGCCATCGCGACGAGCGGACGGATGGAGACGGCGGCCGTCAATCTCGCCGCGCTCGGCGTCGATCCCGATCGCGTCCCGGTCGTCACCCGCGATCAGGTCAAATACGCCAAGCCGGACCCGGACCTCTTCCTCGCCGCGGCGGAGCGGCTCGACGCGCCGATCGAGCAGGCCTTTGTGATCGGCGACAGCATCTGGGACATGCTCGCGGCCAAGCGTTGTCGCGCCCTCGGCGTCGGCCTCTTAAGCGGCGGCTACGGCCTCGACGAGCTGCAGCAATCCGGCGCGTTCCGCGTCTATGAAGACCCGGCGGACATGCTGCGCCATATCGACGAGGTCGGCGGGCGACGGTGAGGCGGAGAGGCGGTGAGGCGCCGTCATTGCGAGGAGCGAAGCGACGAAGCAATCCAGGAGCCGCCGCGTCCTGTTTTCGGATTTCTTATCGCAGGTATCAAAAGAGCCGGATGAAACAGCCATGCGTCTATATTGTAGCCAATAAGCGCAACGGGACACTATATACCGGGGTCACGTCAAATCTGCCTCGAGGGCTTAATCGCCGGCTTCACCGCCGCCTATGAATGCAAGATGCTCGTCTGGTACGAGCCACACGAACGGAGGGACGAAGCTATCGCACGTGAAAAGCAGATTAAGGGCGGCAACCGGAAAAGAAAGCTTGCTCCGATCGAGGCGGTGAATCCCTCATGGAAAGATTTATACGATTCATTGGCGCAGTAGATTCTCCGCGTCGCAAGCCTTCGCTGCCGAAGCGTCGCGGCGGCGGTCCCTGGATTGCTTCGTCGCTTCGCTCCTCGCAATGACGGTGAGCCACCATGCCGTACAAACTCTACTACTGGCCGAGCATTCAAGGGCGCGGCGAGTACGTTCGCTTGGCGCTCGAAGAGGCGGGCGCGGATTACGTCGATGTCGCGCGGTCGGGCAAAGCGGGCATGACGGCGATGATGACGATGCTCGGCGGCAAAGGCGCCCCCTACCCGCCTTTCGCGCCGCCTTTCCTCAAGGACGGGGAGACGATCGTCTCGCATGTCGCCAACATTCTCCTCTATCTCGGCCCCAAGCTCGGTCTCGCGCCGAAAGCCGAGGCCCTGCGGGTCTTCGCCCATGGCCTGCAATTGACGATCACCGATTTCCTCGCCGAGATTCACGACACCCATCACCCGATCTCGACCGAACTCTATTATGAAGATCAGGGCGAAGAGGCGAAGGCGCGGGCCAAGGCCTTTCTCAAACAGCGCCTGCCGAAATTCATCGGCTATTTCGAGCGGGTCCTCGGCGCCAATCCCGAGGGCGACAAGCACAGCGTCGGCGCCGCCCTGACCTATGTCGATCTTTCGCTGTTCCAGACGATGGAGGGCCTCGCCTACGCCTTTCCCCGGGCGATGAAGACGTTCGACGGCAAGCATCCGAAGCTCGCGGCTTTGCGCGAAGCCGTGCGCGCGCGGCCGAACATCGCGCGCTATCTGAACTCCGATCGGCGCATCGCCTTCAACGAATCGGGGCTGTTCCGGCACTATCCTGAACTCGACCGCGCCGCGCGGTGAGACTGAGGCGCCTGTCATTCCCGCGAAAGCGGGAATCCAGCACTGGCTATCCTACGAGCGCCGAGGCTCCTGGATTCCCGCTTTCGCGGGAATGACATGTTCCGGTTAT
>DATGLU010000819.1:0-2052 GCA_035294045.1 Roseiarcus sp.
CGGAACTTGCACGGTCACGAAAGCAAAAGCGAGCGCCGCCGCGACGAGGCCGAGGAGACAAGGCGCCCAGAGCCCGCGCCAAGGGCCGAGATCGATTTCCCGCCGCCGGCCGACATGGGCGTCGCGGCCGCGCGCCAAGCCGCTGATGACGAAACGGGCGAGGAAGAGGACGGCCGCAAAAGCGACCAAGGCGACGGCCGGAACCGCGATCGCCGAGGCGGCGGTCCAGCCCGGCTTGGTCAGCAGCATGGCGCAGACCACCGTCGAAAAGCCCATCACCGACCCGACCGAAAGGTCGATCCCGCCGAGCAGGATGACGATCGTCATGCCGGTCGCGACGAGCCCGGTTATCGAGACTTGCCGCAGCACGTCGGTGAGGTTGGCGTAGGAGAGAAAGATGTTCCGGCCCGACGAGGTATGCGGCGAGAGGGCGGCGCCGATCGCAAAGATCAGCAGCAGGCCCCAATAGAGCTTGGTGCGGGAGAGGACGCGCAGAGCGGTCATGCGGGCATTTTCCTGAAATCGCCGGCGACGCCCGGCGCCGCGAGCCGCATCACCGCTTCCTGCGTCGCCTCGGCGCGGCGCAAGATTCCGGTCTGCCGCCCCTCGCACATCACCAAAATCCGATCCGACAGCAAAAGAAGCTCCGGCATTTCCGAACTGACCACGACGATCGCCAGGCCCTCGGCGGCGAGCTTGAAAATGAGCTGGTAGATTTCCTGCTTGGCGCCGACATCGATGCCGCGCGTCGGCTCGTCGAGCAGAAGCACGCGCGGCTCGGTCGCCAGCCATTTGCCGATCACGATCTTTTGCTGATTGCCGCCCGACAGAGTCGAGGCGACCTGCTCGATGCCGGTGCAGCGAACGGAAAGACGGTCGACGACATCGGCGGCGAGCGCCGCCTCGCGCGCAAAGGCGCGCAGGCCGAAGCGCGACATCGCCCCGATCGAGGGCAGGGCGACGTTGTCGCGGATGGTCGAGCTTAAATGCAAACCGCGCGTCTTGCGATCTTCCGTCACCAGCGCGATGCCAAGCCGGTAGGCGTCGGCCGGCGAGTTGATCGTCACGGGCGCGCCGTCAATGGCGATGACGCCGCCGCGCCAGCCGCGCCCGGCGCCGAAAATTGCTTCGACGATTTCGCTGCGGCCAGAGCCAAGCAATCCGCCAATGCCGAGGATTTCGCCGCGCCGCAAATCGAAGCTGACGCCGTGCAGGACGCGCCGCCAACCGCGCGGCGTCGCGATGTCGAAGGTCAAATCGCTGACTGAGAGGATCGGCGGCGTCGGGGCGGCGGCGGCGTTGCGGCCGCTCGTCGTCACGTCGCGCCCGACCATCGCGGAGATGATGCCGTCGAGCGAAATCTGGTCGATCGGCGAGGTGAGCACGCGCCGCCCGTCGCGCAAAACCGTGACGCGGTCGGCGAGCGCCGTCACCTCGTCGAGGCGATGTGACGTGTAGATGATGGCGACGCCGGAAGCGGCCAGTTGCCGGACCACTTTGAACAAGGTCTCGCATTCCGAGGCGGAGAGGGCCGAGGTCGGCTCGTCCATGATCAGGATGCGCGTATCGAGCGACAGCGCCTTGGCGATCTCGATCAATTGCTGCTCGCCGACCCGCAGCGCCCCAACCCGCGCCTCCGGATCGATCTTGATGTTGAGGCGGCGCAGCAAGGCGCCGGCGACGGCGACGATGCGGCGGCGGTCGATGACGAGGCCGGCGATCAGCGGCTCGCGGCCGAGAAAGATGTTCTCGGCGACGTTCAATTCCGGAACGAGATTGAGCTCCTGATGGATCATCGCGATCCCGGCGAGCTCGGCGTCACGAACGCCGTTGAACGTCACGTCCTGCCCGGCGACGCTGATCGCGCCGAGATAGTCGCCATGGACGCCGGCGAGGATTTTCATCAGCGTCGACTTGCCGGCGCCGTTCTCGCCCATCAGCGCATGCACTTCGCCGCATTTCAGATCAAAATCGACGCCCTGCAGGGCCCAGACGCCAGAGAAGGCTTTGGAGACGCCCTTGGCGGCCAAGACGATCGCGCCGCGCTCGACC
>DATGLU010000820.1:0-9901 GCA_035294045.1 Roseiarcus sp.
CGGCTAAGGCGATGTGACAATCAAAAAGAGCCCGCGCGCCCTTCGTGCGCGGGCTCGCGTTTCTAGAGTGGGTGCGGCGTCAGATGGCGGGGCTGACTTTCGGGCGTTACGCCGAAACATGCTTCATCGGTAAGGTGGCGAGGGCGTCATGTCGAGCAGCGTCGTCGAGCTGATCTGGCACTTTGCCGGCTACCTCCGTCTCCCGCCTGACGATTCCTTCACGCTCAAAATTCTTTATGACGGCGGCGGCCATTCCGCCTCTGACCTTGACGACGCGAGTCATCGCGGCGACCACGCCCGCGGCGACCTGCCGGTCGCGCCGATCATTTCGGGCCAAAATCTCTACATCGTACCGTCCCCGAACCCTTACATTTTCCATCTGACGCGCCCCCACGTCTACCACGCGAGCGCGCATCCCGCCCTCCATCTGCACCATTTCAATGAGTTCACGCCCGAGACGCCTGTGGCGGGCCCGAGCATCAATGTCGAATTCCAGTGGAACATTCTCGTCAATTATCAGCAGGGCGGCGACCAGGATTTATTGAACCTCCATCAAGTCAATTCGCTGGTCAGCGACAATCAGATGAACGCGCCCGCCGACGTTTTCGCCGTCAACCAGGCCTGGGCCGGCGCCGAAATCGCCTACATGACCGAGAAGGCCGCGATCGTCGCCCCCGGATACGACCAGCCGGCCAATCCCGACACGACCGGCCTGCAGACATTCCTGAACGATCGGGACGGCGCCCCCGCGCATACGCTTGCCGCCGACGCTCCGCTGGCGGTCGGCTACGGGCAATATGTCGACGGCTCGCCCTATTCAGGGACGGGCGACGTCCATCAATTGACCTCGGACGTCCTCACCAATGTGACGAACGGCCTCACCGCCGGTCTTTCCGGCATGCCCGATCCTCATTTGGGCAACGGCATGGGAGAATGCGTCCAAAATACCTCGGTCGGGCAGAATATTCTCGCCAACCAGGCGCTGATCGCCAATTTCGGCGGCGGCACGGCCGAGCTCGCCGTGCTCGGCAATTACAATCAGACGAACGCGATCTTCCAGACCAACGTCTTCCAAGAGCTCAATCACTATTCAGGCCAAGGCGGAACCGTCACATCCGACCCCAACATTGTCAGCAACATCGCCGATTTCCAGAACGTCGTGCCGACGCTGAGCGGAGGCGGAGGAGGAAGCGCCGCCGTCAATCTGACGCCCTGGAACGTCACGGTTCTCAATGGCTCCCTGGTCGACGTCCATTCGATCACCCAGACGAACGTCCTCAACAATGACAATGTCGCCTATGGGCAGGTCTCGACCGGAATCAGCCAATATATCCTTGGCGGGAACGAATTGGTGAACGCCGCCCAATTCCAGAATTTCGGCTCGAACTACAACCTGATCATCGTCGAGGGGAACTATCACCAGGCCAATCTTCTCTATCAAACCAATGTGGTGCTCGACGCCAACGACGTCACGTTCAGCGGCCTCGCCGGCGGCGCGCAGTCGGTCTCGGCCGACGGCAATACGATCGTCAATGACGGCACGATCCTCAACGCCCAGAACCTATCGTTTCAGCCGTTCAATCAATACGTCACCTCGCTCATCCACTCGCTGGCGGACGGAAAGTCGTCGCTGGACCTCGCCGATACGGCCAATGCGTTCGGCTTTGCCGGCGGCATTAACGCTCTCGTGGTCACCGGCGACTACTACGATGTCAACTACGTCTCGCAGATGAACGTTCTGGCGAATTCCAATGTCGTCCAGATGCATGGCGCTGGGCCGGCCAATGCGGTGCAGAATCTGATTACGGGGCACAATGAAGTCGTCAACGCGGCGACCCTCGTCGATATGGGCAGCGCCATGTCGCCCTATCTTCAGGGGAATTTCTATAGCGATATGATCCTCTTCCAGACGAACATTATCGGCGGCCAGGCCAATCTCGCCGCGAGTCACGATCCGAGCCAACTCGCGCCCGAGATCGCGGCGTTCGTGACCAACGATCCGCCTCAAGTCTTGCCGGCCGGGCCGGCGGCGCCGCAGACGGACGTGCACCATAATAGTAGCGATGTGCTGGCAAGCGTTATGCATTGAGCGGCGACCAATTGCTGAAAGGCTGGGTACGTTATGATTAATGGGCAGGCTGGAACGGCGACCGCGTCATCGCTTGGGCGGACTGGGATCCCTCCTCTCGGCGGCGGAGGCGAGGTTCAGACGAAAGCGAATGTACGCCAACAAAAGCGGGAAGCGCGCGGCCCCCTGCCGAACCGCGCCCGCGAACACGACTTTCGCGAGGTCCTGAATGCCGGCTTGGCCACGGCGCGGCGAAACCTGGTGATCGTCGCGATTTTTTCCTTTGCTTGCAACCTGCTCATCCTCGCGATGCCGATCTATCTGTTTCAGTTGTCGGATCGCGTCTATACGAGCCGCAGCATCGATACCCTGATCGTGCTCAGCACGGTGGTCGTCGGCGCTCTGGCGGCTCACGTCTTCATCGACACGATGCGCCGGGCGATCTTGGTTCGACTCGCGGCCGATGTGGAGACGAGGCTGGGAGCGCCCGTTTTGAGCGCCGCGGCCAAGGCGGCTCAGACTGGCGTGAACCGCGAGTTCCAGGTTCTCGGCGATCTGCAGAATCTGCGCGCGTTCATCACCGGTCCGGTCATCCTGATGATGCTGGACGCGCCGGTCGCGCCGATCTATTTCCTGGCGGTTTTTCTCATTCACCCGCAGCTCGGCTTTATCGTCGGCGGCACCGGCGCGGCTTTGTTCGGCCTCGCTTTGCTGAACCAGAAAATGACCGCGGTGCCGTTCGCGCAGGCCAATACCTATGCGACGCGCGCCAACCTCGCGGCCGACGCGATGGCGCGCAACGCGCAGGTGATCAACGCGATGGGCATGATTCCCGAAGGCGTCCTGATCTGGGGCCGGGAAACGGCGGAATCGCTGAAGGCGCAGATCGTCGCCCAGGATCGGAACAATCTGGTCTCGGCTGTGTCAAAAATGGTCCGCCTCTCCACCCAGGTGGCCATTCTGGGCTGGGGCGCGTGGCTCGCGCTCCATGACGAGATCACCGGCGGCATGGTGATCGCGGCGTCGATCGTCGGCAGCCGCGCTCTCGCGCCGGTGGAGGGGACGATCGAAGGCTGGCGCAACTTCGTCAGCGCGCGCTCAGCCTATGCGCGGATCAAAGGCCTGCTGCAAAGCTCGCCGCTGAATATCGAGCGCTTGCGGCTGCCGCGGCCCATGGGCCTGCTCTCCGTCGAGCGGGTTCTGTTCGTGCCGAACACGACCAAGAAGGTGATCCTGAACGGCGTGTCGTTCCAACTGCAGCCTGGAGAATCGCTCGCGATCGTCGGCCCGTCAGGAGCAGGAAAATCGACCCTGGCGCGCATGCTGGTCGGCTCGATCGTGCCGACCGCGGGCAACATTCGCCTCGATTGGATGGACCTGCGCAACTGGGATACGCGCCAATTCGGCGAGAGCGTCGGCTATCTGCCGCAAGACGTGCAACTCTTTCCCGCGACGATCAAGTCCAACATTGCCCGGATGCGGATAGACGCCACCGACCAAGACGTTTTCGAGGCCGGCGAGCTCGCCGACGTGCACGAAATGATCTCGCAATTTGCGCAGGGCTACGAGACCCAGGTTTTGATCGACGGCAGCCCGCTTTCGGGCGGCCAGAAGCAAAGGATCGGGCTGGCTCGGGCTTTTTACGGCTCGCCGCGTCTGGTCGTGCTCGACGAGCCGAACTCCAATCTCGACGCGCCGGGCGAAATGGCCCTCGGCCGGGCGTTCGCGCGCGCAAAGCAGAAGGGCATCACGGTTGTTGCGGTGACGCAGCGGCCGTCGCTCTTGAGCAGCGTCGATAAAATCTTGATCCTCGCGGACGGAACGGTGCAAGCGTTCGGCGAGCGTGAAAAAATACTTCCTCTCCTTGCCGGCCGTCCGGCGCCGGGGGTCGAAGGTTCGCCGCCGAACGGCGTGAATGACGCTCAAAAGGTGAGCGGCGCGGAAGAGTTGGGTGGATCACAGTAACATGTCGACAGCGATTGCTCCTCATGTCTGGTACGCGGACGTTCCTCGCAAGACCAGTTCGTATATGGCCGCGGCGACAACCGCGATCCTCATTTTTGTCGTGGGCTTCGGCTTCTGGGCGACCCACGCCATGATCGCCGGCGCGGTGATCACCTCCGGCGCGTTTGTCACGACCGGCGAAAATAAGGTGGTGCAACACCTTGAGGGCGGCGTCATTCGCAATATCCTGGTGCATGAAGGCGACACGGTCGAGCCGGGCCAGGTCCTGGTTGAACTCGACGATACGGCGCCGAAAGCGGACATGGCCCGCTCGATCTTGCGCATGATGCGCTCGGAGGCGATGGAAGCCCGCCTGATCGCCCAGATTCGCGGCGATGCAAGGGTGACCTATCCGCCGGATCTCATGGCCAAACGGGGCGATCCGGACGTCGCATCGATCATCAACGCTCAGGAGCTGACATTCGAAGCGTGGCGACGGGATGTCGATACGGTCACGACTGGGCTCAACGACGGGATCGCCGCCTTGAAAGAGAGGCTGACCGCCGCTCTGGCGGAGAAAACGTCGACTGAGAAGCAGATTTCGCTGATCGACGAGGAATTAACCGGGAAGAGCGAATTGCTGCCCAAAGGGCTTATCAGGAAGTCCGAAATCTTGGCGCTGGAGCGGGCGAAGGCGACCCTGCAAGGGGATTTGGGCAGGCATATCGGCGAGATCGGGGATTCGAAGGATCAGATCGCCAAAACCGAGCAACAGATCATCGGCATCCGGACCACCTCTGCTAAAGAGGCTGTGGAGCAACTTCACCAGGCGCGCGCCGACATCGCCGATGTGCGCGAGCGCATTCGTACGCAGCGGGATGTGCTTGATCGCGTAAACATTACCGCGCCGGTCCGAGGCGTGGTGGTCAAGCTCAGATATCACACGCCCGGCGGCGTCATCGAGCCCGGAAAAGCCATACTTGAAATCGTCCCGCTTCGCGAAGATCTCCTCATCGAGGTGAGGGTGCGGCCGCAAGATATCGACCATGTGAAAGTGGGGCAGGAAGCCTCGATCCGCCTGACCGCGCTCAATCGCCGGACGACGCCGACCTTGCTCGGCCATGTCGTTTACGTGTCGGCCGATGTCCTTCCCGACGATGCTCAGGCCATTATGGGACGGGATGTCTATGTCGTTCGCGTCGCCCTCGACGAGGATCAGCCCGCCAAAATGAGGCCATTCCGGCCGAGGCCCGGCATGCCGGCGGAAGTCTATATCAAAACGACAGAGAGAACGTTCTTCCAATATCTGATGCAGCCGATCGAAGACAGCATGTCGCGGGCGTTCCGGGAATCCTGACGGTCCGCGTCACGAAGAGTTTGCGGGGCGGCGCTGTCGGGGGAGCGAAATTAGGGCCGGCACTCATAAAGTCGGCGCTCGAAATAATGCGCCCAGAGCGTCATGCCGTCCTGAACCATCGGCGGATCGAGATCGGCGGGGTCGGCGGCGCTTGCGGTTGCTTCCACTCGGGGGTCGACCAGCTTGTGGAAGAATCGCTCCGCATCGGCGCAGCCCTGCAAAAAGGTCGTATCCTGCGCCAGGCTGAAGTAACAGATCTGTTCGCCGGCGAGTTCTCCGGACGTTTGGGTGATGTCCGACCACGCGCCGGATTGCGCGGCGGCGAGAGCGTCGGCGGCTAGCGGGCCCGACCGCCGGGTGCCGAATAGAGTGATCAGTGTCGCCAGAAAACCGATAACATAGGAATCCAGCCACAGAGTGTCGGGGATGCCGTCACAGCGGCGGCGTGTAGCTTCGACCAGGGGGGCAATTGCGACTGTTGCGGCGCGCCGCGCCCGGCGCGCTCTCCACAGATCGAACATCCGAATTCTCGTTGCGCTTCAACTCGCCCCGCCAGGGGCCGCCGTGTCTCTCTTTCAAAGGGAGCGGACAAATTATAAATATGTCGCGCTTGCGGGCAAATGAAAACGGCCCCTTTTCTGCTTCCAGGCGTGGCGATTCCGAGGGCGCGACAATGGAGAAAGACATGCCCGGCGAATTACCCGAGAAGCCGAACTTCGCCGCGATCGAGGCGGCGGCGGCTCACTCGGCCGGCCGTCGAACCTACATCATGGCCCTGATCGGGAACCTGACCTATTCCTGGTCCAACAATGAAAGCATGTTCATCTATGTCTTGATGCTGCTCATGGGGACCGACCAGGCCGTGGCGGCGATCGTCTTCGCCACTCTGAATACGACCCGCGCCCGGATCGAGCTGATCGAGAGGCTCGCCAAGATCAAGATCGCCGAAAAGCCGGTCGCCAAGGAATTGGCGCGGATTATCAGCCGTTTTAACGATCTCACGCGGCTCCGCAACGAATTCAACCACTGCCTCTACCGGGTCAACGAGCAGGGCGAGATCACCCATACTCAGTCGATCCGGGTGCACGAAGTCGCCGACGGCCTGCAGTTCGGCGTTGTGCGCGAAATGGACGACGCCAGGCTTGCCGAGATTTCGGAGGCGATCGGGAAAATGACAAAGCTCAATCGCGATATTTGGAGCTTTTTGCCCAGCCTTCAGCAATATCTGGCGTCCGGCGTGCGCGCGTCGGGCGGCGAGGAGGCGACCAAAGGCGGCAAAAAGAACGGGGCTTGATCGCGCTTCGGCGCCCACGCGGCGTCGCGTATAATTGCGCCCACTTTTCCCCGTTGGGCGCTCCCTCAATGGTTCGCTCGACGCGTGCGGCGCCCACTGCTCGCCTCGACCTTTCGAGCGCTCATCCCAATTTTCACCGATGCTTCGATGGCGCCGCTCTTGCTGATTGGCTATAGTTTTGCTGATCCCGCGGTCAGTTGCTTGGAGGAGACCATGGGAATTGCGATCAGGATTTTCGCGATCATTGCGGCGGGCATCGTCGGTTTTTTTGCGATCGCGTCGCCGGCGATCACAGTCGGATTTCTATCGTCGCTCGATCCGGATATGGCGCTGGTCGGCGTCACGCTCGCGATCCTCTGCGTGGCGGCGCGCATTGCGCTCCTGGCGCCGACGCCGCGTACCGCATGGGGGCGAATGTCTCTGCTGGTTGGCGGCGCGGCGGCGGCGCTTGCGACCTTTCGGCTCGTTCAGCTCGCGCCTCAGACAATCGATCAAGTCCAATTGCCAATCGCCGTCGATTTGGGCATGGGAATGGTGCTTGTGGCGGCGGCCATTTTCGTCCTCTCGCCGGTTCGCAGGGACATTCGTTCGTCGGAATCCAACGAAGCAGAGGCCGGCGCCGGCTATGGCGGAGAACCGGAGCCGGACGCTCCCATCTTCGCGCCGGAAAAGACGCTCTTCTACCGAAGAGAAGGCGGCGCAGATTATCGGGCCTTTGTTCAACGCTCCTGGACGAAGGCGGAAGTCGCCGTTGAGCCGCTCATTCTCACCGTCGACGGCGCGCCGTGTAGCGTCATATCGATCGCCAGCAGACCGCGGGGAGGCTGTTACGTTAACGTGATCGTCAACGGGCAGGGATACACTCTGGAGCCGCATGCGCATCAGTGGGCGATGGAGAATGGCCCTGTCGATGTCGCGACATGGGCCGCCGAACTGCTCGCCGCGGAGGTCGATTCGGAAGCGCGCCGACATGTGCAGTAGGCGCCTAAGCTTCCTGATAGAGCGAGCCTTGCCAGCCGGCCACTCGCGGCTCAGGGTCGATTTGAACGGCTTGCCGCGGCTTCTCGAGAAAGCTCTCTCATCGAAGGGACGATCTTGGGATAATTTAGATCGTATGTCGTGTTGAGGAGCGGATCGAGCGGGGTTCCTTCCGAGGCGTCCACAATATGGGTGCGCGTCGGGACGCCGGATTTCTCGTCGGAATACGCCGCCAAAGGCGCGCGTATTGGAACGCTCTCGCCGGCTGTCGGACCGTCGGAGACCGGCGTTGCTGCGCTCTCCTCTTCGTCGTTCACGCCTCTAACGGTCACGTCGTCAGCGACCCCTTTTGCAAGGTTGACGGCAGATAGAGAGCCCTTCGGACCGAAGAGCGATTGCTGCAACTGGCGCTCCGCGCCGATTTTCAGCAAGCGTTTTGTGATTGCGGTCGGAGCGGATGCCGAGGTTTGAGCGGGACGGCTAGGCAATAAACCAAAAGCGCCGAGCTTTGGACCGAAGGCGGGGTTGCGCTGGCTTCGCGATAAGGACGCAGACGCGGAGGATTTATTGGCTATCGCAAAAACAACCGGATCGAGCCCGCGAGAAGTCAATAAGGAAACTTTCTTGTCTTCCCGATCGGCAAAAAGACAGTTCCAATCGTAGACCGATGTCGAGGAGAGCAAGAGCGAGCGCGGAACGAAATTTGGTGCCGTCTCGGCGGACGCGGCGCCCGCCGCTCCCAGTATTACAACCAACGCGATTAGGCGAGGCTTGACCAAACTGGCGCCCCTGAACATCACAGGTACCGTATTGTGCTCCGGAAGAGCAAGAAACGCAAGCTCCATCTTCTGTCGAAGGCTTATCAACACTCACGATTCTGGCTGATTTAGCAGGCGATCTGACGTTGTTGGCGCACTTCCGCGTGATTTGAGCTGAGGATCGCTGCCGCTGGTAACGCGCACAAATATTGCCAGTTCGCAGAATTTTATATATCCGCCCGCGAGACGTCGCGAGAACATCGAACGGGGCGCGCGCTCCTTAGTATTCGTGATCAACTGTTCGAGGCCGCATGTGGGATTGGTTCACGGGACGAAAGCCCATAGACGAACCGCTGCTGCTCTCGCGCCAGGGCTTTGACCAACGGGCGATCGAACAGGCGCTCGCAAGCGTCGACCTGCGGGTCTCGCCCCAGCCCGACGCCACCCAGTTCTGCATAAAAGCCGCAGCGAACGTAGCGCGCGCGGTCGCGGCGCGAGCCCACTTCTCGTTGGACGATCTAGACGAGGGGAGCAAGCTCGTCACGGCTTTGTTCGGATTGGTCGCCGGCGACCGTTTCTCGGCGTCCCTCAATGCGTCCTTTTCCGTTGTCGCTTCGGTTATCCCCGTGGATTTGTTCGGCGGGGACTATGCCGCCGAGTTTCCTCGACTGGAGAGGGCATATCGCCGCCTGGGTGAACGGAGCGAGGTGCTAAAGGCAATCAGCGGCAACATAAGCGAATGGGTTCTCGCGCCATCTGACCAGCGCATCGAGCGCCTTGCAGCAGCCTTCGTCATTTGCCGGCGGCACGTTTAAGCGAGGGCGCCGGCTGGCGGCTTCGTTTCCTCTTCAAAGCTGATCGGCGCGCGATCGGACTTGCCGATATTTGCTCCGAGCGGCAATGGCGCAGGTGCGCCGCACCGAGCGGTTCTCGCTGGTTTCGCGATGAGCGTCAGTCCCACGACATATGCCGGTTAATCGGAAGTACTCCAGTGGACAATAAAGAAAATACCAATATCGTCAGATCGTTGGGAGGCGGACGATTTTGCCGGAAACGATCAAGGTTCAGCGCGTCGACGGTTTCGGAAGGACTTTTACGCTGTCCGTCGGCGATCAGGTCGTCGCCGAAAGCCTGACAGCCGCCGAAGCCCGCCTATTAGTGCGGGAAATGCTCGAACGGAGCTCTCTCTCAAAATCCGATTTTGTTCAGATTCGCATTCAACTCCATCCGCAGCGGGGCGGCGAACCCGGAACGGCTTGAAGTCGCATTGCTCTGAGTAATCCTTCTTTGCCGCCTTTAAGAGGAACCATATACGCCAGTCCGATTCGCGAGTTTTCCGGCGCGGTTTAGTATCCGAATCGGCAGACGTGGCGGCCGACTTTCACGACATGTTTGGACAAGCCCGCCCGACGATACCCAAGGGAGCGGCGATATGCTTCTCAAAGCGCTCTTTGCGTTGGCGGCCGGCGGCCTTCTCTCGGGCTGTTTGACGCCTAATCTCG
>DATGLU010000821.1:0-6034 GCA_035294045.1 Roseiarcus sp.
GATGGCGACGCTATCGGCCCTCGCGCCGGCGGCGATCGCGGCGTCGGCCGCCTTCTGCTTCGCGTCATCGAGCGCTTCCTCGCGGCTCGACTTGCCGAGCATGTAGATGCGGTCGACTTCCCCGCTGATCTGCGCGATTGCGGCGCCAACGGCGTTGGCGCAGGCGAAGTGCTTCGGCTTCACCACGTCGAGCGCGCCGATCTTCGGATCGATGAGCACGCTGCCGCCGCCGACAACGATGACCGGCAGCGGCTCCGGCGAGAGCCGCGATCGCTCGACGGCGTTGGCCGCCATGTCCATGATCCGCGCCCTCGCTTTGCCGATCAGCGCCTGCGGCAAATGGCCGACTTTCGATCGGTCGCCGAATTCGGCGCGGCCCGCGGCGACGATGATGTCGCTGGCGGTCAGCATCTTGCCGCCGAAAATCAATGCGTCACGCGTCAGCCGATAGCCCACCGAGCGGGGCCCGACCGCGATCCCGCCTTGTTTGTCCTCGACGACAAGCGAACCGCCGCCAAGGCCGATCGAAAAAACGTCCGGCATGCGGAAATTGGTCCGCACGCCGCCGATCTCGACCGCAACCGTCGCCTGGCGCGGGAAGCCCTTATGCAGCGAGCCGACATCGGTCGTCGTGCCGCCGACATCGATCACGATCCCGTCTTGCACGCCGGACAGGAACGCGGCGCCGCGCATCGAATTGGTCGGGCCGCTGGCGAAAGTGAGCACCGGAAAACGCTCGGCGAAAGCCGCATCCATCAGCGTGCCGTCGTTCTGAGTCAGGAAAAAGCGCCCGCCGATGCCGGCGCCGTCAAGCGCCTTGCGGAACGCGCCCATCACGACGCCGGAAAGATCGCGCAGACAGGCGTTCATGATCGCTGCGTTCTCGCGCTCCAGAAGCCCGATCCGGCCAATATCGCTGGACAGCGTGACATGCGCGCCGGGCGCTGCGGCCGCGACGATCTCGCCGGCTTGACGCTCGACCTCGGCATTGACCGGGCTGAACACCGAACTGATCGCGATGGTGCGGATCTTCTTCTTGGCGATGTCCCTGGCGATCTTGCGCAATTCGTCGCGGTCGAGCGGCGTGATCGGGCGGCCGTCAAATTCGTGGCCGCCATGAGCGAAGTAGAAATGACCGCCGATCGCGTCGCGCAGATCGGGCGGCCAATCGACCATCGGCGGCAAGGCTTGCGTCGCCGGCAGGCCGAGCCGGATCGCCGCAGTTGGCGCAAGATCGCGCCGCTGCACGACGGCATTGGTGAAATGGGTCGTCCCAAGCGCCACCACGTCGACCGATCGAGCGGCGACGCCGGATTGCTTCAGCGCGCCCGCCAGGGCCTCGCTGACGCCGGCGGTCACGTCGGGCGAGGTGGTCGCCTTGACGCTGGCGAGGACATTCTCGCCTTCCATGACGACGGCGTCGGTGTTCGTGCCGCCGACATCAATGCCGATCCTGATCACCTTGGTCCCCCCTGCTCTTCTCCCTCGCCGCAGCGGGCGAAAGCCTCTGGGCGCAGCCTGACATTTTCATTTGCGCGCTCCGCCCCTTCTCGCGCTATGGTGCCCTCGGCGAGAGCGTGAAGCCCGCTTGGACAGGGGACCAACGCGGTGACGTGGTCGTCCTCGGAAAGCGAATGGGTTGCGAGCGTCGAGGCGCGGGCCCGACCGCCGCATAGCATGGCGCGCACGCTCGAACGGCGCCTCCTGCTCGAACGGCTGAGCCATGGCCTCGAGCGGCAAGCGGTGGTGCTGCAAACGCCCGCCGGCTTCGGCAAGACCACGCTGCTCAGCCAGGCCATTCGGCATTTGCGATCGCATGGCGTCGATTGGGCGTGGCTGACCATTGACCCTTCCGACGGACTTCCCTCGCGCTTCCTGCACAATCTGTCCCGCGCCCTGGCCTTGGCCGGCGAGGCCGATCGCCGGCCATGGCCGAAAGCGCTGCGCGCCGCCGGCGAAGGCGACGACGCAGCGATCTGCGCGACGATCGCGCAGGCGCTCGCCCGCCGCCGCAATCGCGTGGTGCTTGTCCTGGACGATTGCCACCGCGCCGACGGCGCCGCGTTCGGCGATGGGCTCGATCGCCTCTTGCGCGCGCTGCCGGATAACGCCCGGATCGTGCTGGCCGGGCGATCTCGCCCGCGCGTGTCGCTGTCGACTTTGCGGGCGCGGGGCTTGCTGGCCGAGCTCTGCGCCGCCGATCTGTCGTTCTCGCGCTCCGAGGCCGAGGCCCTGCTTGGTTCCTCGATCGCCTCGCCGGACTTGCTCAACCTGGTCGACCGCTGCGAAGGCTGGCCCGCGCCGCTGCAGCTCGCCCTGCAACTCGGCGAGCCGCGGGCCGTCGGCGGCTTCGGCGTCGCGATGCACGCCGTCTTGCGCGAATATATCGAAGACGAAGTGCTCCGGCCGCTTTCGCCGCGCACGCGCGAGCTTTTGGTCAAATGCGCCATCGCGCCGCAATTCTGCGTGGAATTGGGCGAGGCCTTGACCGCGACAAGCGCTGACAGCCGCACGCGCGGCGAGCTTGCGCTGCTCGCGCCGTTGCTCGCTCCGCTCGACGGAAAGCCGGATTGGGTGAGAACTCACCCGCTGCTGCGCGACGCTCTTGCCGCGGAGCTGGAGCAGGCCGGCCGGCAGGAAATCGTCAGGCTCCACGCCCTGGCCGCGCATTGGTTCGGCGCCGAGCACGATCTCGAAGCGGCGGTTCGTCACGCCGGCGCCGCCGGCGACTTCACCTTCGCGGCCGCCACGATCCAGCGCGCCGGCGGCGTTCGCTTGTTCATTCGAGCAGGCGCCGCGGTGCTGACCGACTTGCTGGAGAAGCTGCCGCCGGCGGCGATCAACGCCGCCGAGGGCCTTCGGCTCGCCCGCGCCGTGGTTCTTTCCAAGAAGGGGCGATTGGCCGAAGCGCGCGGCTTGGTCGATGAGGCGCGCAGCGCCTTCGAAGCGGCCTCCGCCGCTTCGGACACGTTGCCCGGCGCTGCGCGGAGCGACATCGAGCATATCGACGACCTGATCAAAATCTATGAGGATCGCGAGGTCGACGCCGAGACCATCGCCAGCCGCGAGCGCGATGTCGAGCGGGCGCCGGTGAGCGACACCTGGATGCGCGGATGGATCTACAACCACTTGACCATCCAGCTCTGCCGCTTTGGCGACCTGTGGCGCGCGCAACAGGCGGCGCATAGCTCCTTGGCCTGTTATCGCGAAGAAGGGCCAACCTACGCGCAAGTCTTCATGCTGATCCATCTCGCGCTGATCGCCGTCGCCTGCGGCCGCATCGCCATGGCGCTCGAGCCGGGACGCGAAGCCGAAAATCTTGTCGAGTTGGCGCATGCCAAAGACAACGGCCTGCGCGCCATCGCGCAAGTGCCCTTGGCCGAGGCCTTGTATGCGCAGAACGATCTGGTCGGCGCGCGCCGGCGGCTCGATTTCGCCATTCCGGTCATGGCGGCCGGCGAAGGTTGGGTTGATATCTATGCGCGCGCGCTGGAAACGCGCATTCGCATCGCGCTGATCGAAGAAGGACTCGGCGCGGCGATCGGATTTCTCGACCGCGGCTATGAAATCGCCGCGGCGCGCAATCTGTGGCGGCTCAGATGGTCGATGGACGCGATGCGTCACGAAGTAATGTGCCGCACCAATCTGCTCGCCGAAGAGGATCAAGTCGGTCTGGCGCTGGCGCGCGACATAGCCGCCGGCGCGACGCCGGAGGGTCGGCGCTTGACATGGCGCGAGCGCTTGGCCGGCCGGATCACGCTGGCGCGCGGCGCGCTCTTCCGCAACAACCCGGCCGCGGCTCTTACTTGGCTTGATGCGGCGACGGCGGAAGGCGAGGCGCTCCGCGCCTATTATTGGGTGATTCCGGCCTTGATCCTGCGCGCCATCGCGCAAGGGCGCAGCGAGAATGCGGAAGGGGGTTTCAACTCCTTCTTGCGCGCCGTCGCCATCGCTTCGCCGCAGGGGGTGGTGCGACCCTTCATTGACGAGGGACGAGCCATGTCGTCCTTCGTCCGCCAGGGCCTGCGCCATTTCGGCATCGGGTCGCTGTCGGCGGACGGCGCCGAATTCGTCGCCGATATTCTCGCCGCCGCCTCGCCCGACAGCCGCGCCGCCGGAGGATCGGGCGGACTGCTCAGCGAGCGCGAACACGAGATCCTCGGCCTTCTCAATCACGGATTGGCCAACAAGGAGATCGCGCGATCGGTCGGCGTCAGCGAGGCGACCGTGAAATTCCACCTCAAAAATCTCTACGGCAAGCTCGGCGTCAACAGCCGCGTGGCGGCGATCACTGTCGCCCGCCAGCAGCGCCTGCTGCACTGACCCGGCTGGAGCGCATCGGCGCGCGCGCCGATGCGGCGGCGTCCGGCCGGCGCTGCGCCAATATGCGCGGCCGTGACGCTTATTGCTCATGCGAGCTGCTCGATCGGCGTGTACGGCTCATCGATGCGGAAGCCTTTCGGACCGAAGACTTCGAGAGCCTCCGGCGTGCGCATGATCGGCGGCACGGCGACCGAGACGACGACGACGCGTTGTCCATAGCGCAGATATTCCGTGGTGATCGGCTCGGCTGTCTCGGCCTCCATGACGCAGATCAAATCGGGCACGATCGCGCGTACCTTGCCGTCGACGCGAGCGATGAGATTCTCGTTTTGGATTTGAATCTCCATCACCCCGCTCCATTCCTCGACCCCTTCGATTTTGGCGAAACCGAGCGCCCAGCCCATCTTGGTCTCGCGCCGAACGTCGATGACTTTGCCGCGCCAGATCACCCTGCCATAGGAATAGAGCGTCTCAGGCAGCATCCGCAGCAGCGCTTCGATCGGGTTCTTGTGGTTCTTCTTTGCCTCCCGCAGGCAGCGGCCGATGCGGACGCCGAGCGAAATGGTGTTGGGCACCGCCGTGCGTTTCACATCGGCGCCGCTCATTGCGTATTCGGCGATATAGGCCGCTCCGCCCATCCGGATGGTCACGCCGCGCGACAGCCATTCCATGAATTTGTCGTCCCGCGCCTCGATCGTGGCGCTGTCGCCGTATTCGTTGGTCACCACCATCGGCGAGCCGCGCACGCCGAGCACGCTGAACGTCTCCATTTGCAGCTCGGGAAAGGCGCGGCCCATGCCGTCGGCGTCGACCACCGGCAAGCCGGTCAGAGCGCCGACCACGAGCGGGATCGTCGAGTTGATGCCGCCGCACTCGATCGGCATGGTGGCGAAAGCCTTCCGGTTGAGATGCGCTTCGAGCCGGCGCAGCGACGCCACCGCCTCCTCGCCGCTCGGGATTTTCTCGACCAGCACGGTCGGCGCGCCCATCATCGCCGTCGGGATGACCAGGGCGTCGTCGGGAACCTCGCTCGGATCGAGCAAGGTGACGGACTTTCCCTCATCGAGCGCGGCCTGCACCATCAGCCGGCCGATATAGGGATCGCCGCCGCCGCCTGTGCCAAGGAAGGCCGCGCCAACCGCGAGATCCAACAAGTCCTGCTCCGTGATCCGCCGCATCCCACCCTCACTGGATCAACAAATCGCCGACCGCCTTGACGCGAATGCGCGTCGCATTGCCGGGCAGATAGGCGAGCGGCACGTCCTCGACATCGACGATCTTCACTGAGGACCTTTCGGCGCCGGCGGCGATGGCGCGGTCCGACGCCTCGCGCTTGGCGACGCCCAGCACGGCATCGCGCGTCGATCCTTCGACCGCGAAAACCCGATCGACTTCGCCGCCGACCTGGGCGACGGCCGCGCCGATCGCGTTGGCGACCGAGGAATGCGGCGGACGCACCACCTCGGAGGCGGAGGGCAGCTTCTCCGAGACGAGGATCGCGCCGCCGCCGACCAGAATGACCGGCAGCGGCGCGGCGCTGGTCTTCATGCGGTCGACCGCCGTGTCGGCCATTCGGTGAATCCTGTCGAGCGCGGTCTTGATCAGCGATTTGGAGAGATGCTTGACGCGGGCGCGGTCGCCGATGTCCTCAAGCCCCGCCGCAACGACGATGTCGGTCGTGGTCAGAACATCGCCGCCGAACACCATCGCA
>DATGLU010000822.1:0-3305 GCA_035294045.1 Roseiarcus sp.
ACGGCGACTGGCGCGTACCCTGCGAGTCCTGCGCAGCCCCTCATCCGGCCGCTTCGCGGGGCGAAGGGATTACTCGTCCTCGCCGAACCGGCTCGCGACCAGCATTTCGATCGCGTCGAGCGCCGCCTCGGCCTGGGCGCCGCTGGCCGAGACGGTGATTGTCGAACCCATCGCGGCGCCGAGCGTCAGGATGCCCATGATCGAATCGCCGCCGACCGTCTCGCCGCAGCGCGTCACTCTGACGTCGGCGTCGAAGCGATCGACGCATTGGACGAGTTTGGCGGTCGCCCGCGCATGCAGGCCCTTGCGATTGACGATGCGGATTTCGCGCGCCAGGGCGCCGGCGAATTCGGGGGGCGGCGGACAATCCTCTTCGCCTGTCGCGGCGGCTTCCGCTTCGCTCATTTGCCGGCCAAGACCTTGCTCGCGACAGTGATGTATTTGCGCCCGGCGTCGCGCGCCTCGCCGACCGCCTGCTCAAGATCGGCGGTCTCTCTGACGGAAGCAAGCTTGATCAGCATCGGCAGATTGATGCCGCAGATCACTTCGACGCGGCCGCCATCCATGACCGAGATGGCGAGATTGGAGGGGGTGCCGCCGAACATGTCGGTCAAAAGCACCACGCCGCCGCCGTCTTGAACGCGGGAGACCGCGCTCAAAATGTCGCCGCGACGCTGCTCCATGTCGTCTTCCGGGCCGATGGCGATCGTTTCGAATTGCGACTGCGGCCCGACCACGTGCTCCAAGGCGGCTCGAAACCCGCTCGCCAGTTGGCCGTGGGTCACCAGGACCATTCCAATCATCAACAACCCGCTGATCTTACGCCGGCGCCGACGCCGCCCGTCGCCGCGCCCGGCGTCACAAAGCGCGGCATATTTGTGCACTGCGGCGTATTATTCAAGCAAAATGAGCAATCCTCGTCACAAAGCTGTCATCTCGGCGGCGAGCGCCGCCAAAACCGCGCGCGCCCGCTCAAAAACCGTGCTCGATCCGTCGAAAACGAGCCGGCGCAGACGAACGGGGCCGAATGTCGCCGCCTGGTCGGCCGCCTCGGGCAGGCGGGCCGCGGTCTCGCCGTCATCGAGCAAATCCACCGCCAGCCGCGCCACCGCGACCGGCTCGGCGGGCGTGATTTCCAGGCCGATTCCGCGCCGCTCGACCAGACCCGCTATTTGAGGGACGCCGCGCAGCAGCAACCGTCCGTTGCAGGGCTGAACAAGAATGCGATCGTCGCCGATCAGCCGACCGAACAAACCGCGCTCGCCGGCAAGTTCGATCAGCGCCAGGGCCAGCGCGCTCTTGCCGCGTCCGGAGCGGCCGCGAATGAGAATGCCCGCCTCCCCGACCGCCACCGCGCTGGCGTGGATGTTGTCGCCTGGATTGGCGGCGGCGCTCACGAGGCGGCCGGCAGCGACACGACGAAGCGCGCGCCGGCGCCGTGACGTCCGCAATCGCCGTCGGCGGCGCCAGCGGCCGCCGAAAATGGCCGGTTTTCCGCCCAAATCCGCCCGCCATGCGCTTCGACGATTTGCCGCGAAATCGACAGGCCAAGGCCCGAATTTTGTCCGAAGCCCTGGCCCGGCCGGTCGGTGTAAAAGCGCTCGAAAATGCGCTCCAACGCGTGCGGCGGGATGCCCGGGCCGTCGTCTTCGACGGCGATCTCCACCCGCTCGCCCTGGTCCTCGATTCGGGTGCGGCGCGCGATGACGCGGACCTCGCCGCCCGGCGCGGAGAAGGAGCGGGCGTTGTCGATGAGGTTGGTGATGACCTGGGCGATGCGCGAATCATGGCCCAGCACGCGATAGTGTTGGCCCTTCTGATCCTCGATTTTGAGCCGTACCGCGACATTGCGCCAGCGCGGCGAATCTTGCGCCAAGGCGACGACGGCGCGCAGCAAGGCGACGACATCGACGCAAGAGGCTTCGGCGCGGGCGAGCTCGGCGTCGAGGCGGGAGGCGTCCGATATGTCGCTGATCAGCCGGTCGAGCCGGCGCACGTCGTGCTGGATCACCTCAAGCAGCCGGTCCTTCGAGGCCCCTTCGCGGACGCGGGGCAGGATTTCGACGGCGCTGCGCAGCGAGGTCAGCGGATTCTTCAGCTCGTGGGCGACATCCGCCGCGAAGCTCTCGATCGCGTCGATGCGGCTATAGAGCGCGAAGGTCATATCGCGCAGCGCGCCGGAAAGGTGGCCGATTTCGTCCGAGCGATTGGTGAAATCGGGAATCTGCTGGCGCGACTTGATGCCGCGGCGCACCCGCTCGGCCGCTTCCGCGAGCTTGCGGACGGGCTCGGCGATGGCGCCGGCCAGCAACAAGGAAAGGACCGACATCACTGCGGCGAGAACCAGGAAGACCCGCAGGATCGCCCATCGCTCGCCGGCGATGATCGCGTCGATATCGCCGCCCTGGGTCGAAAGGAGCAGCGCGCCGCGCACGGCGCGCAAGCGCTGGATCGGCACCGCGACCGAGACGATCGTCTCGCCCTTGGCGTTGAGCCGCACCACCGATTGGGTATGGCCGAGCAGGGCGCTCGACACTTCCGGCGGCGTCTTGCCGCCGCCGAGCGGCTCGATGCGGCGCGGCTCGATCGGCGCGAAGCGCCGCTTCACCGCGTTCCACGCCCGCTCGAAAATCGTCGCCGAGTCGGACGATGCGCCCGGCAAATCGGAGCGGGCGATCATGTCGCGCGAGGAGAGCGCGCGCGAATCGAGCAGCAGGAAGCCGTCGCGGTCATAGACGCGCGCCCGCGTCCTGGTCGGCATGACCAGGCGGCGCAGGACCGGGCCGACGCGCTCGGGATTGATCGAGAATTCGATCGACTGATCGTCGGCGTCGGAAGGCGAGGAGCTCTGGCCGGGCGCGAGCTGCAGCAGCTTTTCCGGGTCGATGGTGATCGTGTCGGTTTCGACCGCCGCGGAGGCGGCGATCGCCGCGGCGATGATCTCGCCTTGGGTCTGCAGGCTCTGCACCCGCGCATCGATAATGCCGGCGCGGAATTGATTGAGATAGAGAAAGGCGACGACGAGAACGAGCAAGCCGCCGAGATTGAGGACGAGAATGCGGCGGGTCAGCGAGGAGGAAAAGCGGGCGACAAAACGTCGCCAGATGCGGCGCGCGTGCCGCCTGACGCGTGGCTGCGTCAGGTTCGCCGGCAGGGCCGGCGCAGAATCGCGTTGCGCTTGCGCGCTCATCGCTGCGTCCCGGGAAGAGTCTGCCCTTTCGGCAGTCTCGCCAGCCTCGCCTCTATGCTTCCTTGAAGCGGTAGCCCACGCCATAGAGCGTCTCGATCATCTCGAAATCGCTTTG
>DATGLU010000823.1:0-2917 GCA_035294045.1 Roseiarcus sp.
CTCGCCGCCGAACAAGGCGCGCACCGCGTCGGTCTCGACGATCGCCGGCGCGACGGCGTTGATGCGGACGCCTTTCGGCGCGAGTTCGACGGCGAGATAGCGCATCAGGCTCTCGGCCATCGCCTTGGCGACGCCGACAGCGGCGTAGTTCGGTACGACGACGCGGCCGCCGCGGCTGGTCAGATAAAAGACGCTCGCGCCGCGCGGCATCAGCGGCAGCGCCGCCTGCACGAGATAGAGAAGACTGGCGCCGTTGGCGGCAATGGCGCGGGCGAAGCGCGCCGGATCGGCGCCGAGCGCGCTCGATGCGTAGGCGTCGACCGCGCAATGGACGAGCTGGTCGAGCCGCCCGACCTTGCTCCGCAGGGCTTCGACCATCGCGGCGCAGCCTTCCGGCGTGGCGATATCGGCCTTGACGAGATGCGGGCGCCCGCCGGCCGCGGCGACCGAAGCGGCCGCGCTCTGCGCCGCCGCGTCGTCGCTGTGATAGCCGAGGAACACGTCGCCAGCTTCAGGCGCGAACGCCTTGGCGATCGCCAGGCCGATCCCTTTCGTGCCGCCCGCGATCAGGATCGCCATGGGTCAGTCCGCGCTGCGTATGGCCGGGAAGGCCTCGTCGGGCAGGCGCATCAGGCTGAGGCGGGTGCGCCGGACATGCAAAGCCGCCACTTTCTGGGCGCGGACGCTGTCGCCGGCGAGGATCGTCTCGGTGATCGTCTCATATTCCTTGAACTGCTTCTCGCGGTCGCGCGGCGTGATGTAGGCCTGGAACTGCATGCGCAGCAGATGGATCTGCATCAAAGGCAACATGCGCTTCAGCTCGCGATTGCCGCCGATCTGCAGGATCGTGTCGTAGAAGGCGCGCCGCTCGTCGAGGAAGGCGGCCGGGCCGCCGTCATGCTTGAAGGCGAGCAGGCGCTGATAGGCTTCGCGCATCCTCGTCGCGTTGTCGTCCTCGGCAATGCGCCGCGCCGCCAGATTGGCCATCAGCCCGACCAGGACTTCGAGCACCATCAGGCTGTCGCGCACCTCGATCCGCGACAGCGCCCGCACATAGGCGCCGCGATGGCGGGTCAGGGTCAGCACGCCTTCGGCGGCGAGCCGCTTCAGCGCCTCGCGCACCGGGCCGCGGCTGACATGATAGTCGCGGGTCAGGTCGGCCTCGATCAGCCGCTGGCCGGGCACGTACGTGCCGGCGCGGATCGAGCGGATGATCGCGTCGACGACGCGGTCGGGCGACGTCATCTTGGCGCGGTCGGCCGCCTCGGCGGCGTTGCGGCCGCTGGCGCGAGCCTTGACCGCCGGCGCGGCGACGTCCCTGTCCATAGCGTCTTGTTCCATAGCCCCGCTTCGAAGCCCGGACATTCGGGCCGGCGCGGCCTGCTTAGCGGGCGGTCTCAAGCTTATCAAGGAACAATCTTGCCCTACAAAGAGCCGCCTTACTCTTGTGGGCGGACCATGACCTTGATTTGCGTGGTCGGTTTGCGCAGCGCCTCGAAGGCGGCCGGCAGTTCGTCCAGCGCGACCGTGTCGGTGATCATCGGCCGCGGATCGACGCGGCCGGAATCGAGCAAATCGAGGACGAGGCGCCAGTCCGGGCGGCCATAGCCCAGCACGTACTGGATGTTGGCTTCCTTGAAAATCGCCGAGATCGGCGTCGTCGTGTCCTCGACCATGCACACGCCGACCACGACGATCCGCCCATAAGTGCGCGACAGGTCGATCGCCTTCTGGATCATCCCGGGCACGCCGACGCATTCGAAAATCACGTCGGGCGGCCCGCCCGTCTTGCGGGCGAAGGCTTCGCCGACCTCCTCTTTCGACGGATCGATCGCCGCCGTCGCGCCCAGCGCGCCGGCCGCCTCGCGCCGCGCCGGCGCGAATTCGCTCACCACCACATCGCGGGCGCCGGCGAGCTTGGCGAAGACGGCGACGGCGAGGCCGATCGGGCCGCCGCCCAGGATCAGCACGCGCTCGCCGACCGTCACCTTGCCGCGATTGACGGCGTGCAGGCCGACCGCGAGCGGCTCGACCGACGCGCCTTCGCGGCTCTTCACCGCGCTCGGCAGGCGCAGCGCCTCCTTGGCGCTGAACTTCACATATTCGGCATAGGCGCCCTGTGCGGAAGGATGGAACCCCGTCAGCGTGTTTCGCGGGCACATGATGCCGAGATGGTCCTTGCATTCGCCGAGGCCGAGCTTGCGGCATTCCTCGCAGGCGTTGTTCGGCAGCGCGGTCGCCACGTCGCCGACCTTCCAGCCCGGCGCGCCGGATTCGACGACCTCGCCGGCGAATTCGTGACCGAGGATCGTGCCGTCCGGCACGACGAAAACGCCCGGATGGGTGGCGTGCAGGTCCGAGCCGCAAACGCCGCAATAATGGACTTTCAGCACGATCTCGCCGGGACCGGCCTGTGGCTTGGCGACAGTCTCGATCTGCAGCGGCTTGCCCAATTCGCGAAAGACGGCGGCGCGCATGGCGTTCCTTCCCTGACCTTGCGTTCCGGTTTGCTCCGGATTCCGCTTTTCTGTCCTACAAATCTTTCCTACAATAAGGTCGGGCGAAATGATTGTCCATCGTCGAGTGGACGGATTCGCTTGAGGGAGGAATCGATGGACCGCGTCAAAGGCAAAGTCGCGCTGATCACCGGGGCCGGAACGGGCGTCGGGCGAGCCTGCATGAAGCTGTTCGCGCGGGAGGGCGCGAAAGTCGTCGGGGTCAGCCGCACGCAAAGCAATCTCGACGAGACTTTGGCGCAGGTGAAAGCGGCCGGCGGCGACGGCGCGGTGGTCGCCGCCGATCTTTCAAGGGAATCGGGAGCGAAAAAAGCATTCGACGCCGCGCTCTCGGCCTATGGCCGCGTCGACATCCTCGTGAACAGCGCCGGCGTCGGCTATAGCTGGCTCGAAAAGAGCCC
>DATGLU010000824.1:0-3566 GCA_035294045.1 Roseiarcus sp.
ATGGATCTCGCCCAGCCGATGAACGCCACCTCGGCGCCGCTGGCGCGCGGCGATAATGAATTCGTCCATGCCGGGCTGACCATGGCGCCCTGCCGCCTCGTCGCCGCGCCGCGCGTCGCCGAAGCGCGCGCCGCGCTCGAATGCAAAGTCACGGAAATGGTCGAGATCAAGAACGCAAAAGGCGAGGCTCTCGACCGCTATCTCGTGCTCGGCGAGGTGATCGGCGTCCATATCGACGACCGGTTCGTCAAGGACGGCCGGTTCGATACGGCCGGGGCGCAGCCGATCGCCCGCTGCGGCTACCACGACTACGCCGTCGTCGAGCGATTGTTCTCGATGATCCGGCCGGCCGGCGGTTAGCCATTCAAAAATTGAGGCTCGCCTTGGCGGTTCGCCGGGCTTGATCTAATTCTTGTGCGGTCCGCGCGGCGGCGCGCTTGGCGGCCCGGATCAGGGGAGGGGGATATGAAGGGCTTTTGGGTTTTGGCTTCGGCGCTGGTCATGGCGGGTCTGACTTCGGCCGCCTCGGCCGGCGAGCATTGGAAATTCAGCGTCGTCAACAAATCGAATGTCGCCGCCGTCGAGTTCCGTACCCAGGAGGACGGCGAGTGGAGCGCCAATTGGATCAAGGACCGCATCGAGCCGGGCGACAAATTCGACATGGATTTCGGCACGGACAAAGGCGACTGCACCGTGCGCACGCAAATCCATTTCACCGACGGCTCTTATTTCGACACCGATGTCGACTATTGCAAAGTCTCGACGCTCTATATTTACGACAACAAGCTGACCTGGGACTAAGCGACACTTTACGACTTTGCCCGCGCGAGCAGGCGCTCGGCGCGCTTGAGGTGTGGCCGGTCGACCATTTCGCCGTCTATGGCGACGACGCCGATCTCCGGCTTGGCGGCGAAGGCGGCGACGATCGCCTCGGCTTTCGCCACGTCCTCGGCGGTCGGCGTGAACACCTCGTTGATGATCGGAACCTGCGCGGGATGGATCGCCATTTTCGCGGAGAAGCCGTCGCGCCGCGCCGTCAGCGCCTCGGCGCGCAGGCCGTCGGAATCGCGGAAATTGACGAAGACCGTATCGATCGCCGCGACATTCGCCGCGGCGGCGGCGAACAGCGCCAGATTGCGCGCCAGCGCATAAGGTCCGGCCCATGTCCCATCAGCGAGGCGATTGGTCTCGGCGCCGAGGTCGGCCGATAGATCCTCGCCGCCCCAGGTGAGGCCCTCCAGCCGGGCGCTGCATCGGCGATAGGTCTGAAGGCCGAACATCGCCTCGGCGCTTTCGGTCGCCAAAGCAATGATTCTGGTCGATCCGTCCGCCAATCCGTTCTGCGCCTCGCGGACCGCGATCTTGACCGAAAGCTGCTGCACGCTCGCCCCGCCGAGGCTCTTCGGCAGCATGATGCAATCGGGTTTGGCCGGCATGATTGCGTCGAGATCGAGATCGGTCAGCCCGCCGTCCAGCGGGTTGACGCGCACGATGAGCCGGGGGCCATCGCGCCGCGGCGCGGCGCTCAGAAAATCGGCGGCGATCCGGCGCGCGCGCGGCTTGGCCTCGATCGCGACCGAATCTTCGAGATCGACGATCAGCGCGTCGGCGCCGGCGCTCCAGGCCTTGGCGAGCTTCTTCTCGTCGTCGCCAGGTACGAACAAGGCCGAGCGCATCGTCTTAGGCCTTGATCGTCTGCGGGCCCGGCCGGCGCAGCATGAAAGCGGTTCGCCGACACTCGGCGACCATCGTACCATCCTGCTTAAACGCCCGATGCAGGAACTCGACAAGTCCGGCGGTCGGGCGCGATTTAGATTCGCGCAAGGACAGGACCTCGGTCGTCGCCCGCACCGTCTCGCCTTCGAAGAGCGGCGCGGGAAAGCGCACCTCGCTCATGCCGAGATTGGCGATGGTCGTGCCGACGGTCGTATCGTTGACCGACATGCCGATCATCAGGCCGAGCGTGAACAGCGAATTCATCAGCGGCTTGCCCCACTCGGTCTCGGTCGCGCAAAAATGCGCGTCGATGTGCAGGGGTTGCGGATTGAGCGTCATGTTGGAGAACAGCATATTGTCCATTTGCGTCACCGTCCGCGTCAGGCGGTGCTGGAAGACCTGGCCGACCACGAAATCCTCGAAATAGAGCCCGCCGCGCGGGTGAGGGGACGGCGAAACGGTCATTTTGCTCTCCGAAAAAGCCCGGTCCGGGCCGCGAATTAAGGGGCCATTTACCATAAGGCGGGAAGGTTGGGCCATGAACCCGCTTATCGCCGCGCCAGGGAGCGCGCCGTGAGTCTGATCCTGGCCGGCGAGGTCGCGCTGGAGGATGCGCGTCCCGCCCCGACCATCGTGCGCCGCCTGATGCGCGCCGCGCAAGCCGCCGATCCCGGCGAGCGGGCCGACGCGGCGAGCGCTTTGGCCAAGGCCTATCGCTATGGCGCGCTGTCGCCGGACTTGCGCGACGAGGCGGCGACGGCGCTCACCGCTTTGCTCGACGATCCCTCGATCGTGGCGCGCCGCGCGCTGGCCGAGGCGCTCGCCAGCGCCTTCGATGCGCCGCGCCATATCATTCTCGCGCTCGCCAACGATCAGCCGGAAATCGCCGCGATCCTCGTCGCACGCTCGCCGATCCTGACCGAGGCCGACCTCGTCGATTGCGCGGCGACAGGCGGCGAAACGGTGCAAATCGCCTTGGCCGGCCGGGCGAAATTGGGCACGGGCGTCGCGGGCGCCTTGGCCGAGATGGCCTCGCGCGAGGCGATCCTCGCGTTGCTCGACAATCACGAGGCGGCGTTGACCGAGACGGCGCTGCGCCGCATCGCCGAACGCTTCGGCGACGACGGCGAGATGCGCGAAAAGCTGCTGGAAAGGCCGAGCCTGCCGGCCGCTCTGCGTTGCGATCTCGCCGCCGCCGCCGCTGAAGCCCTGTCGCCGCTCGCGGCGGCTTTCGGGCTTGGCGAGCAGCGCGTCGAGAAAATCATGCGCGAGGCGCGCGAGGAGGCCGCGGTCGCCGTGGCCAGCGCCGCGGCCGGCGGCGACCTTGCCGGCCTTGTCCGCCATTTGCGCGAAACCGGCGCGCTGACCGTCCCGCTTTTGATGCGGGCGGTGGTTTCAGGCGATCGTCCTTTCTTCGAAGCGGCATTGGCCGAGCTTTCGGGCCTTTCGCCGGCGCGGGTGGCGGCCTTTGCGCGCGCGCCGCTCGGAACCGGGTTTCTTGGCCTCTACCGCCGGACCGGCCTTTCTTTGCATTTCTTCGCCTCCTTCCGCGCCGCCTTGGCCGCGCTCGCGCCCTATCGAAACCTCGTCGCCGGCCGGGTGCTGCGGCCGGTGGTCCAGCGCGCCATTGCGGCGTGCGAGGGGGGAGCCGGCTGGGGTCTCGACCGCCTCATTGGGCTGCTCCGCCGCCTGGAGGCGGAAGCGGCGCTGGAAGAAGCGCGCGCCTTCGCCGAAGAGGTCGCGATCGAGGCGGCGAAGGAGGAGGCGATGCGCGAGCGCGCCGACGCGGCGCCGGCGCAATCCGCCTATATCGTTCGTAGTCCGCCGCCGCTCATCGCGGTGAATGCTTT
>DATGLU010000825.1:0-3392 GCA_035294045.1 Roseiarcus sp.
ATCGGCGTGCCGGCGGCGATCCGGCCCATGACCGGAATCATCGCCGGGGCCGGTTGCGCCGCGCCGCGATTTGCGCGCGCCTTGCCGAGATGGCCTTCGATGACGCTCGGCGAGAATTTGCCGCCGCGCGGCGCGCCGACCGTCGCCGATTCGGGCAGACGCAAGACTTCGATCGCGCGGGCGCGGTTCGGCAGGCGGCGGATGAAGTTGCGCTCTTCGAGCGCCAGGATCAGCCGGTGAATGCCG
Source organism: Roseiarcus sp. (assembly GCA_035294045.1). Classification (GTDB taxonomy): domain Bacteria; phylum Pseudomonadota; class Alphaproteobacteria; order Rhizobiales; family Beijerinckiaceae; genus Roseiarcus. The sequence continues at coordinate 247 of DATGLU010000825.1, forward strand.
GACTTGGAGCGCAGATCGAGCGCCTCCTTCATCTCGTCGAAGGAGGGCGGCACCCCTTGCTCCTGCAGGCGCTCGTGAATGAAGCGCAGCAACTCGCTTTGTTTCTTGGTCAGCATCTCTAGAGCCCTTTGCCCGGCTGGCGAATCGCTTTGGCCCGTTCGCCTTCGCGCCAATGTCGCGGCGCTGCTTAAACAAATCGTGAACGGACTTATACGTTCATGCTGTGTTCCTGGCAAGAAGAATCCGCAAGGGGTTGTGCCAGCGCCGATTGACCGGCGCGGTTTAGCGGCAGTTCGTCGGTTCGTCGCCGAAATAGACGACGCCGTTTCGTCGCGTCGCTTCGAGGTTCACCGCCTTGTGCTGGGCGGGGTACCGGACGATCACACGTCCTTCCGCAGCTTCTTGATGGCCAAAGCCGTACGACCCGTCGACTTGCCTGACCGAAAAGTTGTAGCCCGGCTTGAACACATTGCCAGGCCTCGGTACGGGCGACACCAAACTGTCGCCGACTTTATGCGGCAACTCCAGGCAGCGCCTTATCTCGGCCTTGGACAAGGGAACGGCCGGCGCGTGGCCGCCAATGACCAAGCTGACCGTCTCGCAACCGCTGAGCGGCAGGGCGGCTATGGCGAATACAAGCGCCGAACTTCCCTTCATGGGTGTTTTCGCCATCTGGACGTGGATAATCCTATTCCGAACGTTCCTTAAAGCCCAGACCTAGCCATTGACTTTTCCCCGCTTCGGCCGCATATCGCGGACCAATCGTCGTGGCTCCGCCTCCGGCGATTCTGGGCGTCAAGGTTGCGTGACGGGCTCAAGCTCTCCGACCGACGCCGTTGACCTTCCGATCGATTGTCCGGACACGCAGGACATCCCCGAAAAAATATCCGCGCTTTGCGTCGCCGACGGCGCGCGCCTTTGCGGATCGTGACTTAAAGGTTCCTCCTTGGATAATTTTCTCGCGCTCGGCCTCGCCGCGCCGCTCGTCTCCGCTCTGACCAAAATCGGCTACGCAAAACCGACGCCCATTCAAGCGCGCGCCATTCCCGCTCTTCTCGCGGGTCGGGATCTGATTGGCGTCGCTCAGACCGGGACCGGCAAGACCGCCGCCTTCGCCCTGCCGATCCTCCATGGTCTCCTCGCCAATCCGCGCCGCGCCGCTCCCGGCAGCGCGCGCGTCCTGATCCTCAGCCCGACGCGCGAATTGGCGAGCCAGATCGCGCAGAGCTTCCGCGATCTTTCGCACGGTCTCTCTCTTTCGATCGCCGTCGTGTTCGGCGGCGTGCCGCATGGCGCGCAGATCAAGGCGCTGGCTCGCGGGCTCGATGTCCTCGTCGCAACGCCGGGCCGGCTTGTCGATCATCTCGACGCGAAGGTCGCCAATCTGAGAGGCGTCGAATATTTCGTGCTCGACGAAGTCGACCAGATGCTCGATCTCGGCTTCATCAAGCCGATCCGCCGCGTCATTCGCGATCTCCCGCCGAAGCGCCAGAACTTGTTCTTCTCGGCGACCATGCCGAGCGACATAAGGCGCTTGGCGGGTGAGCTTTTGCGCGATCCGGTCGAAGTCGCGGTGACGCCGGCGGCGAAGACCGCCGACCGGGTCGAGCAGCGCGTCATTCTGGTCGATGAGCCGCGCAAGCGCGACATGCTCGTCGAACTCTTCAAGGACCAGGCGATGTCGCGCGCCATCGTCTTCACAAGGACCAAGCGCGGCGCCGACCGGGTGGCGAAGGCGCTCGACGAAGCGGGCGTCGACGCGCTCGCTATTCACGGCAATAAAAGCCAGGGCCAGCGCGAGCGCGCGCTCGCCGCCTTTCGCGGCGGCGCGGCGCGCGCTCTGGTCGCGACCGACATCGCCGCGCGCGGCATCGACATCGACGGGGTCACCCATGTCGTCAATTTCGAACTGCCGGAGGTCGCGGAGGCCTATGTCCATCGCATCGGCCGCACCGCGCGCGCCGGCCGCGAGGGCGTCGCGATCTCGCTCTGCGCGCCGGCCGACCGCGATCTCCTGCGCGGGATCGAGAAGCTGACGCGGCTCGCCATCCCGAGCGTCGATCGCCGCGGGCATAAAGGCCCGGCGCCGTCGCCGGTCGTGCGCAAGGCCGCGCCGCCGACGCCTCATCGGCCCGATCGCGCCCCGCAGCGCGACGCAAGAAGCCGCAAGCAAGGCGCGCCCATGCGCGCCTCGCGGCCGGCCCGCCGTCCGTGGTGGGCCGAGCTTCAGGCGAGGGCCGTCCCGGCCGTGTAGAGCGGCTTTTCCACACGGTGAATCAAATAAATTCAATAAGTTACGCGAGTCCGACGGGCGGGCCGAAATCAACCCTCGCCGAATCGAATCGGATCGGCTAGAGGTCGGCTCCCATGGCGCGGTATATTTTTATCACCGGCGGCGTGGTCTCCTCGCTCGGCAAAGGTCTGGCTTCGGCGGCGCTCGGCGCCCTTCTCCAGGCGCGCGGCTACACCGTGCGCCTGAGGAAACTCGACCCCTATCTGAACGTCGATCCGGGCACGATGAGCCCGACCCAGCATGGCGAGGTTTTTGTCACCGACGACGGCGCCGAGACCGATCTCGACCTCGGCCATTACGAGCGATTCACCGGCCGCTCCGCCAATCGCCAGGACAACATCACCACCGGCCGCATCTACCAGGAGCTGATCGCCAAGGAGCGGCGGGGGGACTTTCTCGGCGCGACGGTGCAGGTGATCCCGCATGTCACCAACGCGATCAAGGAATTCGTCCTCGAAGGCAATGAGGGGGTCGATTTCGTCCTGGTCGAGATCGGCGGCACGGTTGGCGATATCGAAGGCCTGCCCTTCTTCGAGGCGATCCGCCAGCTCGGCATCCAGCTCCCGAAAGGCCATTGCGTCTATATCCACTTAACGCTGCTGCCCTACATTGCGAGCGCCGGCGAGCTTAAGACCAAGCCGACCCAGCATTCGGTGAAGGAGCTGCGTTCGATCGGCATCCAGCCCGACATCCTGCTCTGCCGCACCGATCGAGAAATTCCGCGCGAGGAGCGGCGCAAGCTCGGCCTTTTCTGCAATGTGCGGGAAAGCGCGGTGATCGAGGCGCGCGACGTCGGCTCGATCTACGACGTGCCCGGCTCGTACCACGCCGCGGGGCTCGACCGCGAAGTGCT
>DATGLU010000826.1:0-3816 GCA_035294045.1 Roseiarcus sp.
GAACCCGTCACCGCCCACCAGCGCCCGCCTGCTCGCCATCGCCATCGCCATCGTCGCCTTGGCTGCCGCGGGATGCCTTTTCCTGCCTGGCGACGCGTGGGCGCAAGGCCAGCCGATGAGCTTTCGCCTTGCCCAAATCGCAGAGGGCGGCTGCACCCGCGCTTGTCCGCAGGTGATCGTCGCGGAAGGGGTGATCGAAGAGGAGACGCCGCAAGCCTTCGTCGACTTCCTCCATTCGGCGGCGGAGCAGCCCGGCGCCCGCAGCGTCGTCCTGTTGAGCTCGCCCGGCGGCCGCGTCGTCGCCTCGATGCGGTTCGGCGCGGAGCTGCGGCAGATGGGAGCGGCGGTGATCGTCGCCCGCTCCTGGCGCGAGGGCGGCCGCGACGTGACCGTGTCCGGGCAATGCATGTCGGCTTGCGTCTATGCGATGATGGGCGGCGTGAAGCGGATCGTCCCGGCTGAAAGCCAAGTCGGCATTCACCGCATGTCGCGCGAAGAGGTCGGCGAGGGCGCTTCGCGCGGGCCGCATCCGATGATGCGCGCCTATGCATCGGCGGATATGGTCGCCGCCCTGGCCAGCTACGCCGCCGAAATGGGCGTCAATCCGACTGTGATCCGGACGGCGGAGCGCATCTCGCCGGACCAGATCCACATTCTCTCGCCGGCCGAGCTCCGGCGCTGGCGCGTCGCCTCGCCGAAATTTTAAGCCGCGGCGAGCGACGCTTGACTTGCGCGAGGCGCTGGCCTATCCGGCCAGCTCCGGGCGCGGGACCGTTCGAGACGGAAAAACCTCGCTTGCGGGGGTGTAGCTCAGTTGGTTAGAGCGCCGGCCTGTCACGCCGGAGGTCGCGGGTTCAAGTCCCGTCACTCTCGCCATTATCGCAATGGCTTAGCATTCAGCTAGCCCCGCTTTCCCAGTGAAGTTCAAGAAGAGTCGGAATTTTCCGACTTTGCTCCGCCGCGAATGGCGGACGGACGAAGGAGCGCGCCTATGACCATCCATCGCGCGGCGTGTAGTTGCGGAAAGCTGGAGATCGTCTGCGAGGGCGAGCCTGCGCGGGTTTCGATGTGCCACTGTCTTGAGTGCCAACGCCGGACCGGAGCGGTCTTCGCCAATCAAGCGTGGTTTGGCCGCCAGCAAATCGTCTCGATCGCTGGCGATTCGACCCAATTCACCCGGCAGGCCGAGTCCGGCCGCTCCGTAACATTTCAGTTCTGTCCGACATGCGGTTCTACGGTTTACTGGCAAGCTGAAGGGTTTCCCGGCATGATCGCTGTGGCGGTCGGGGCGTTCGCCGATCCCGCTTTTCCGGCGCCGAAGCATTCCGGCTGGGAGCAAAGGCGGCATCATTGGGTTGAGCCGCTCCGCCAGCCTGGTTGACCTTCGCACGCCCGACCCGCCGCGTCGCTTCCATTTGGACGCCCGGTCAGCGCGCATGTCTGCTGCAGAAGCCGTGAAACTTCCGTCGCGGTCAGACCGTAAGAGCAACAGGTCGCGCGGCTCTGCCAGGCGCCGTTCGACCGGGCCGGCGTCGCCACCCTTTCCATGGCGGCGTCGGCCCTTCGCGCTTTTATCTCTACCGCTCAAATCCTCAGCGATTGAAGGCGATGCGGTCGAGCCTATATGAAGCTCAAGCGGCCGCGGCGAGACCGGTCGTCAAGCAGCGCAATTCCAAGGCCTTAAAACGCGTTTTGCTTGCGCGCCGCGCTGCGCTGCGTTAGGGCTGTGGCGCGAGAATTTAGGCATGGAATCGCCCCGATTCCGGCCCGATCGCTGACGAAGCGCCGCACGCCTTCGCCGCCCGCCTTTTGACCCGGGTCTCACCGGACCCCGATGACTTGGAGGCCTGATGCCGAGCCTTGTTTCGGATTATCTGCCGCTGGTCGTCTTTATCGCCATAGCCGGCGTGATCGGCCTGGCGCTTCTCGTTGCGCCCTTCGTCGTGGCTTATAAGAACCCCGATCCGGAAAAAGTATCCGCCTATGAGTGCGGCTTCGATCCGTTCGACGATGCGCGAATGAAATTCGACGTGCGCTTTTACCTCGTGTCGCTGCTCTTCATCATTTTCGATCTCGAAGTCGCCTTTCTGTTCCCCTGGGCGGTGGCCTTTCACGATGTCGGCGCCTTCGGCTTTTGGTCGATGATCGTCTTTCTCGGGGTGCTGACGGTGGGCTTCGTCTACGAGTGGAATAAAGGAGCGTTGGAATGGGACTGAGCGTAGCCCCGACGGCGGCGGCGCGCCGGATTCTCGATCCCGCCGGCCAGCCGATCGGCCAAAAAGATCCGTTCTTCGGCGAGGTCAACGACCATCTTGCCGACAAGGGCTTCTTCGTCACCGCGACCGACGACCTCATTCAATGGGCGCGCACCGGCTCGCTGATGTGGATGACATTCGGCCTCGCCTGCTGCGCGGTCGAGATGATGCAGATGTCGATGCCGCGCTACGATTGCGAGCGCTTCGGCTTCGCGCCGCGCGCCTCGCCGCGCCAGTCGGACGTGATGATCGTCGCCGGCACGCTGACCAACAAGATGGCGCCCGCCTTGCGCAAGGTCTACGACCAGATGCCGGAGCCGCGCTACGTCATCTCGATGGGCTCCTGCGCCAATGGCGGCGGCTACTATCATTATTCCTATTCGGTGGTGCGCGGCTGCGACCGCGTCGTGCCCGTCGATATCTATGTGCCGGGCTGTCCGCCGACGGCGGAGGCTTTGCTCTATGGGGTGCTCCTGTTGCAGAAGAAGATCAGGCGCACGGGCACCATCGAGCGCTGACGGCGCATATTGAGGGAGGGTCGGCCCGGCGGCGCGACGATTGAGGTCGCGGGAATCGCTGCGCGCCGGTTCTTGGAGGGGCAGGGGATCGCCGCGCGTCAAAGCGCGACTTAAGAGGCGTTATGGAAGACGTTTTGAAAAATCTCGGCGACGAGATCGTCGCCGCCTTGCCCGGCGCGGTTCTGAGCGGCGAGGTCACGCTCGGCGAGCTGACGCTGCAAGCCGACGCGGCGCGCATCATCGAGGTCCTGACCTTTTTGCGGGACGATCCGCGCTGCCAGTTCATCTGCTTTACCGACCTGTGCGGCGCCGACTATCCCGAGCGCGAGAAGCGTTTCGACATCGTCTACCAGCTCCTGTCGCCGAAGAAGAATCTCCGCATCCGCGTCAAGATTCAAACCGACGAGGCGACGCCCGTTCCCTCGGCCGTCCCGGTCTATCCCGCCGCCGATTGGTGCGAGCGCGAGACGTACGACCTGTTCGGCGTTCTGTTCGAGGGCCATCCCGATCTGCGCCGCATTCTCACCGATTACGGCTTCGACGGGCACCCGCTGCGCAAGGATTTCCCGATGACCGGCTTCGTCGAGGTCCGCTACGACGACGCCGAGAAACGGGTCCTCTACGAGCCGGTCCGGCTCAACCAGGAGTTTCGCCAGTTCGACTTTCTGTCTCCGTGGGAAGGGCGCGAGCGACTCCCGGGCGATGAAAAGGCGAAGAACGGCAGTCGGCAATAGGCAGTCGGGCGGGGACATGACGAGCGAGATACGCCCTGTCGCCATCCGAGAGTTTGGAACGAAGCGATGACATTGGCAAAACATTTCCACGAGGCCGACTGCCGATTGCCGACTGCCGACCGCCGTTCGGACGGCCGCCCATGACCGAACAAAACCTCCGCAATTTCTCGATCAACTTCGGCCCGCAGCATCCGGCTGCCCACGGCGTGCTGCGCCTCGTTCTCGAACTGGACGGCGAAATCGTCGAGCGCGTTGATCCGCATATCGGCCTGCTCCATCGCGGCACCGAGAAGCTGATGGAGGCGCGCA
>DATGLU010000827.1:0-3373 GCA_035294045.1 Roseiarcus sp.
GCCAAAAGCGCGGATTGGACGGCGTTTTTCGTCGAAAAAATCACCGATCACGTCCTGCGCCATTCGGGCCGGGCCGGGATGGTGGACGGCGACGAGGCCAAGTGGCTGATCGGCCGGGTCGACGAGGCGGGTTGCCGCGAGGCGCTCGCCGCCCTGGCCAATGTCCTTGCGGAAGCCAAGCGCGCGCCGCAATGGCTCGTCGCCGCCGCCCGCGAGCGGGCGGGCCTCCGCCTCGGCGGAGCGGTCGCCCCGGGCGGCGTCAGGACCGGTTGAACGGGCAAGGCCGTCCGGCTTAAATCAATCCCCATAAGGGTCCGCTTGCCCGCGCCGCCGGCCGGAGCTTTCGACCGGGGGTTTGATGTTCCAGAAAATCCTGATCGCCAATCGCGGCGAGATCGCCTGCCGGATCATCAAGACGGCTCGGCGGCTCGGCGTCAAAACTGTCGCCGTTTATTCCGAGGCGGATAAGGACGCGCTCCATGTCGCGATGGCGGACGAGGCGGTCTTGATCGGGCCGCCGCCTGCCGCCGAATCCTATCTCGCCATCGACAAGATCGTCGCCGCCTGCATTGAGACCGGCGCGGAGGCTGTCCACCCAGGCTATGGCTTCCTCTCCGAGCGCGCCGCCTTCCCGAGGGCGCTGGCCAAGGCGGGAATCGTCTTTATCGGCCCCAATCCGGATGCGATCGAGGCGATGGGCGACAAGATCGAGTCGAAGAAATTCGCCAATGCCGCGAAGGTCTCGACCGTGCCCGGCTATCTCGGCGTGATCGAAAGCCCGGACGAGGCGGCGAGGATCGCCGACGAGATCGGCTATCCGGTGATGATCAAGGCGTCGGCCGGCGGCGGCGGCAAAGGCATGCGCATCGCCCATTCGCGCAAGGAGGTCGCCGAAGGCTTCGCCCGGGCGCGCTCGGAGGCGAAATCCTCGTTCGGCGACGATCGCGTCTTCGTCGAGAAGTTCATCGTCAATCCGCGCCATGTCGAAATCCAGGTGCTCGGCGACAAGCACGGCCACGTGATCTATCTCGGCGAGCGCGAATGCTCGATCCAGCGCCGCAACCAGAAGGTGATCGAAGAGGCGCCTTCGCCGCTGCTCGACGAGGCGACACGGCGCAAGATGGGCGAGCAGGCGGTCGCTCTCGCCAAGGCGGTCGGCTACGATTCCGCCGGCACGGTCGAATTCGTCGCCGGGCAGGACCGCAGCTTCTACTTTCTGGAAATGAATACGAGGCTGCAGGTCGAGCACCCGGTGACGGAGCTCGTGACGGGAATCGACCTTGTCGAGCAGATGCTGCGCATCGCCGCCGGCGAGAGGCTGGCGATCCGGCAAGAGGACGTGAGGCTCAACGGCTGGGCGGTGGAATCGCGCGTTTACGCGGAGGACCCGACCCGCAACTTTCTCCCCTCCACCGGGCGGCTGGTGAAATACCGGCCGCCGCAAGAGGGCAAACGGGGCGGCGCCACGGTGCGCAACGACACCGGCGTCGAGGAGGGCGGCGAAATCTCGATCCACTACGATCCGATGATCGCCAAGCTCGTCACCCATGCGCCGGATCGCCTCGCCGCGATCGACGCGCAGGCGCAGGCGCTCGATTCCTTCGTCATCGACGGAATCCGCCACAACATCCCGTTCCTCTCCGCCCTAATGCAGCACAAGCGCTGGCGGGAGGGGCGTCTCTCGACGGGGTTCATCGCCGAGGAGTTTCCCGGCGGCTTCTCGCCGCTGAAGGCGACCGGCGAAACGGCGCATCGTCTCGCCGCTGTCGCGACCTTCGTCGATCACCGCTGCAACGAGCGCAAGCGCGGTATTTCAGGGCAATTGCGGCCGCCCGCCAATGTACGGTTCGAGCGCGATCGCGCCGCAATGCTCGGCGGCGAGCGCTACGATGTGCAGGTCGCCGAGCGCGGCGAAGGGCTCGACATAACGCTCGCCGAAGGACGTACGCTTCATCTGAAAAGCGCTTGGCGGCCCGGCGAGACGGTCTGGGCTGGAACGGCCGATGGCGCGCCGATCGCGGTGCAAGTCCGACCGATCCTCAACGGATTCCTGCTGTCGCATCGCGGCGTCAATGTCGAGGCGCGTGTCTATACGCGCCGCGAAGCCGAGCTCGCCGCCTTGATGCCGGAAAAGAAGGCCGCCGATACGTCCAAGGCGCTGCTTTGTCCGATGCCCGGCCTAGTCAAGGCGATTTCTGTAAAGGAAGGGCAGGAGGTCAAAGCCGGCGAGGCGCTGTGCATGGTCGAAGCCATGAAGATGGAGAATGTGCTGCGCGCCGAGCGCGACGTGACCGTGAAGAATATCCTGGCGAAAGAGGGGGATTCGCTGGCGGTCGATGCGGTGATTATGGAGTTTGCGTGAGACGCGGCGTCGACGCCCCCTCTCCCCGCGAAGCGGGGAGAGGTACGGAGAGGGGCGGGGTCGGCTGGCCTCGACGGTTCAGCCTAAGCGACCGGCCCCTCTCCGTACCTCTCCCCGTTGCGCTTCGCTTCACGGGGAGAGGGGGCCTCGGCGCCGCGGCGAATCTGCGCGCGCGGCGGGTCAGGAAGCGGCGTAGCGCCACGCCGGCCGGGCGCTATCGCGGGTGCTTCGCTCCGTACTCTGAGCCTGCCATGGTGAGGCGACCGCGAAGCGACTTGGGATTGACGCCGAGCACGGCGATGGCATGCAGGACGGGGCGCGTTTGGTGTCATTCCCGCGCAAGCGGGAATCCAGAGAACCGCCGCGCTTGAAAACTCGCTCAGCCTGGATTCCCGCTTGCGCGGGAATGACATTCCGGGAATTTCCCCGTACCGCCGGCGCAGCCGTAAGCGGGCGCAAATATGGAAGTTCCTTGGAAAGCGCCTCGGCGGCGCGTCTCCGCCAAATCGCGCGCGAAAAACCTCAATCCTTTCAGCGCCCGCTTTTTCGCCCATCCAAATTTTTCCAAAACTTTTCTTGGCCGAATCGGGACTTATCAACGGCTTAGCGCAGAAAAAACTTGGCGACATCGTTTTTCGCGGCCTCGGCTTGGCGGGCTTGGTCCGTCTCCGCCTCTTCTTGGACGGCAAGTTCCCCGGCCTCGTCCTGGCGCGCATGCAGGAGGGCTGGTCCTATGAGGCGATCGCCGAGGCCGAGAAGCTCTCGCGCGAGCGCATCCGCCGGATCGTCAAGGAGGCGCAGGCGCCGGTGGGCGCGGCCGGCGAGGGTGAGGCGGGATGGGGGCATGGGGGAGTCCGGGCGGAAGAAGGGAGGATAGCATGATTTCTGATTTCCAGAAAGAAAAATTTTCGAAGTCTGTCGGTAGCACACGATATGTCCGGTTTAGGTAGCACACGATCTGTCCGGTAGCGTCTGGCCCTTTTGGAGGGTTTGGTGCGCCGGTCAGAAGCC